>NZ_JAZZJS010000049.1:0-40452 GCF_056180635.1 Denitrobacterium sp.
CCCGTAGCTCAATGACGGGATAAAGAAAATGGAGCATCCCACGCTCGGGCGGCAGCCCCAACGTTTCACGGGAAACAATAGCCCAGCCACCAGACGAAGTGCACGGGGCGACAGAAGGACTGTCCCCCTGTCACCGTTCCCCTGTCGCCCGTTCGTTGACAACGCCGCTACGCACCCCGACAATGAAAGGAGCTCATAGGGAGAGTCGTCTTACGGGGGAGCGAGACGATATGGACGAGAGGGAGCGCAACACCGTCGCACGCTTTGGCAAGCTGTGGCCCTCACTGCCGTTCCTGGCAACGGGTCTTTCGCTTGCCTGGAACGACATCGCCTTCAGCGGCGCAGGTTGGCTTTCTGCCACCGAATCGAACGGCGCCAACATCACCCTGCTCTACCTATACTTCAACGGCGCGTTTGCCCTGGCCTGCCTAGCCGCGGCCCTTCTCCCCCATCGGTTTCGGCTGCCGCTCATCCGTCCACGCGTGGTGCGAACCGCAGGCCTGATCTCCGCCTTCGGAGCCCTGCTCATCATTCTGGCGGGGCCCTTCTATCTTGATGAGGCTTTACCCTTCAACATAGGCTGCGCGCTCATGGGCATAAGCTCCGTGGTCATCATGCTGCGCTGCGCTTCGGCGTACAGTCAGCTTGCCCCACGCCAGCTGCTGCTCTATCTAGCGCTTGCCCAGATAGCGGAGGTATTCGTCTACCAGCTGAACATGTGCGCGCCCCCAGGGCTGGCCGTGGAGGGCGGTCCTTCGCTTGCCAGCATCATCATCTGCATAGGGCTACCCCTGCTCGCGGCATTCTTCGCCACCATTCCCAGCCCCGCGGCACCCTTCACCATGCAGAAGAAGCCCCAAATGCCCGAGGCAAACGGCACGATCACGCGCGGATTCGTAGCCATTCTGGCCGTATTCTTCCTGCTAGCGTTCGTGTCTTCCATGATCAACATCAATGCCATCAGCCAGAGCAATCCCGCCGACACGCTCGCCTCCACCAACGTCACCACCCTCCTGCGCATCCCCGTGGCGCTGGCGTTCATCTACATTGCCATCAGCCCGCGGCTGGCCTCGCTCGACGTGGTGAAGGTCATCTGGGTATTCATGCTGCTTCTGGCCATGTCATTCGTGGGTCTGGCGCTGCTGAGCGCCGCCGGTGGCATCTGGCAGCAGCTGAACAACATCTGCTACACCGTGGCTGGCCTAGTGAACTGGTGCATTCTCTCGCTCGTAGTCTACCAGCGACATACTTCGGTCGTGCGCACCTTCGGCCTGGGCCAGGGCCTGTTCCTGGCTGGCTGCGTAACCGGCTGCTACTGGGGCGTGAACGTTCTGCCCAACCTACTGCAGATCATCTCCCCCGCAGAATTCTTCGGGGCAACTGCCGTAGTGGTTCTGCTGGTCGCCGTGCTCATGATGATATTCATCGACAGCAACGCGCTGTTCGCCCCAGCGTCCCAGGAAGAGGAAACGCTCGAAGAAATGATGCAGCAGCGCATCATCATGCCGCAAATCGCCACCGAAGACGATTCGGAACACCCCGCCGAACGCCGTCCGTTCCGCACCGCCATGGAAGAAATGGCGGCAGCCCATCAGCTTACCCAGCGCGAAACCGAAATCTTCATCATGCTCGCGCGCGGCCTAACGGTAAACGCCATCGCCGAGCAGCTCTGCCTTTCGCGCAACACCGTACGCACGCACGCCCATGCGGTCTACTCCAAGCTTGGCGTGCATTCCCGCGAAGAGCTCATGAAAGACGCGCACCTGCGCTACAACGCCGAAAAAACGTTCGTTTAGCCACGTCAAACCTCTCATCCAGTTTGAACTAGAAGCCCTGGGACGAGATTCCGGGGCCCTCATCCTTCAATTTCATCCGTTCCACATCTTCCTCGCCTCCTCCTTCCTGGCCATGCTTGGCCCCAAGGAGATGGGAGCATACCGCGGCGCTTAGGGCGCGCGGCAAGGAGGAGAGGAGCTTTCTCATGGACGAGGAAGTACAGGCGGAGCTATGTGAACCAACCGACGAGGAAAAGCTCGACGAACTTGAGTTCGCCGTAACGCGTCAGTCGCTTCACCGCGAAATCTGCTACAAGACGCTGGCATTCTGCCAAACGCGTCGCATACTGCGTGAGGTCGAAGAATACATCATGGGCCTGCCGCAATATGCCCAGGCCGTTCAGTCGCCCTATCACCTCACGGCGCTGCTGGCAAAGCATTACGGGCTCGAGCGCATTCTGCTGGACGAGGAAGGCAACGTGGTGACCGCAGCCGACCTGGAGGGGCTTTCCGAAGACGAGTCGGACGACCTAGTAGCCGACGAAGCCTACGAAACCACCGGGGTGGGCAGGCGCTTCGTGGCGTTGCACGACCCCCTTTCCCGCATGCGCGAACTCCTGGAAGAGGAGCCCCTGCGCGCGGCAACCTACCGCGAGCTGCTGGCCTACTGCTCAATCCAAAAACGCACCTACAACGATCTATCAGACCTGCTAGAGGGTCGCGACGTGCTCTTCATTACCCAAGACGGTTCCAGGCAGCGCATCCAGCCTAGCGTGCTCGTCGACCGCCTCAACCGCGTCGGCGCGCTCGTCTGGCAGGCCGGATGGGAAACGACGGACGAGGGACGGAGGTTTCTAGCGGAGGTGCAGTAGGCAAGGGACCCCGCAGACGGGGGAGGAGAAAGCAAGTGAGAGAAAGGGAAGGTAGGAGAATATGGCGTTGAAAACGAACATGTCGCGCCGAGCATTCACGAAGATGTCAATGCTCGCAGGCGCGGCGGCATCGCTGGGCATTTCGATGAGCGGATCGCTCGTCGAAACGGACACCGCCGAAGCTGCCACCACGACGGAAACCAAGAAGGTCCGTACGTCGTGCCATGGCTGCATCCAAATGTGTCCGGCAATCGCCTACATCGAAAACGGCGTGGTCGTACGCCTGGAAGGCGACCCCGAAGCGCCGGTAAGCCGCGGCTCATTGTGCATCAAGGGACTCAACCAGCTGCATACCATGTACAGCCCGCGCCGCGTGCTGCACCCACTGAAGCGAGCGGGAGAACGTGGCGAAAACAAGTGGGAAGTCATTTCCTGGGACGAAGCCATCGAGCTAGCCGCCACGAAGATCAAGGAAGCCATCGACGAATACGGCAACTACTCCTTCTTCTCTTCGGTAGGCGGTGGCGGATCCTATTCGTTCATGGAAGCCATGACGCTCCCCATGGCCATGGGCTCGCCCACGGTATTCGAGCCAGGCTGCGCGCAGTGCTACCTGCCGCGCTGGAGCATGTCGAAGCTGTTCTACGGTGGCGACGACCAGTCCATCGCCGACAACGCGGTGCAGGAGATCTTCCGCCCCGAGGAAGACAACAAGGCGGAAGTCGTGGTTATCTGGGCAGCTCAGCCCTCGGTATCGGAAACGGCCGAATCGGGCCGCGGCATGGCCGAAATTCGCAGCATGGGCGTGAAGACCATCGTGGTCGACCCGAACTTCTCGCCCGATGCCGCAAAAGCCGATGTATGGCTGCCCGTGCGCCCCGCCACCGATACGGGCGTCATCCTTTCGTGGTTCCGCTACATCTTCGAGAACAAGCTCTATAACGAGCAGTTCACGAAATACTGGACGAACATGCCGTTCCTCATCGACCCCGACACGAAACTGCCGGTTATCGCGAGCGAGCTGTTCCCCGATTACGTTTCGCCCACGCCCGATAACACGCCGGCGTACGTGTGCTACGACCTGAAGACGAACAGCGTGCAGCCCTTCGCCTACAGCAAGCCCGAAGACTCCACCGTAGACCCCGAAATCTTCTGGACGGGCACGTACAACGGCAAGACATACAAGACCGCAGGCCAGATTTACAAGGAAGAGGCCGAACCCTGGACGCTGGAGCATTGCGAGGAAGTATGCTGGGTTCCCGCCGACAAGAACGAGCAGGCCATCCGCCTGTACACGCACGCCGATGACGGCAACCGCGCTCCCTGCAAGGGCGGCGACGGCGTGGCCGGCATCTGCAACGGCGTGGCAGCCGACATGACCGAATCGGCCTCGCAGGTACCCATCGGCCTCATGGGCCTGGATTCCATCATGGGCTACATCAACAAGCCCGGCGTCTCCATGACCCAGAAGGGCGGCGGTTATTTCACCGCCACTCCTACGGGCGAAAAGGTAATCGAGCGCCCCGTTACCTACAACAACGGATTCGGCGGCATGTTCTCTGACATGTACGGCGTTGGCGCAGTCATCGGCATGTCGGAAGCCGAAAACAAGGAGCGCATCGAAAAGCTGGGCGCCGCAATGCCCGACTCGCAGCGCATCCTGAACAAGCTGCTGCAGGACCGCCTGGGCATGAAAGACCACAAGGGCCTGTACGCCTGGTGCCACAGCCACATCCCCACGGTGCGCCAGGCCATCGCCACCGGCGAGCCGTACAAGCCGCGCGTGTGGTTCGACATGTCGGGTAACAAGCTGGCCATGCTGGGCAACGCGAAGAGCTGGTACGAGGTGTTCCCCGAAGTGGACTTCATCATCGGCCAGTATCCGATGCTCACGTCGTTCCACGTGGAAGCCGCCGACCTGGTGTTCCCGCTGCGCGAGTGGCTGGAAGAGCCCATGGTGAACATGACCCAGCTGAACACCCAGTGGCTGCAGAACGAATGCACCCACATCGGCGAAACAGTGAGCCATTCCATTCCCGCCGGACAGGTAGTGAACCGCGTGCGCGAGATGTACGGCGGACACATTCCCAACGGCCTGGAACTGGGCGGCGGCAAGGTGACTGCGTACATGGGTAGCGCCACGGAACAGGAAGTGAAGGAGAGCACGGCCGAAACGCTGATGGCCCCCAGTTGGGACGCCCTGCAGGCGGACATCGACAAATACGTCCCCTGCGTTACGCCGAAAGACCAGTACTTCCAGTACTACCAGCATGAGATGACGGCAACCGACGGCCTGCCCGCCGGGTTTGGCACCGAATCGCGCAAGGTGGAAACCTACACGCAGATCGTGCTGAAGATGGCCCGCAACGGCTACCCGTTCTGCTACCCCAACCCGCAGGAAGCCTGCGACGACTACAGCCCCATCTGCACGTTCATCGAACCCTGCGAAAGCCCCTACAGCGATGCGCAGCAGCAGATCGGCGACCGCGACCAGTATCCGTTCATCCTCACTTCGGGCCGCGTTCCCTACTTCCATCACGGCACCATGCGCCACGCGCCGTTCTCGCGCGAGCTGTACCCCGCACCCGACGTGCGCATTAATACGCGCGACGCCGAAGCGCTGGGCATCAAGCACATGGACTGGGTGAAGGTAACCAGCCGTCGCGGAGAGATTCACGGACGCGCCTACCTTACCGAAGGCGTAGCGCCCGGCGTGGTATGGATGGAGCGCTTCTGGAATCCGGAATGCTTCGATGATTCCATCCCCGAAGCCAAGCGCACTGCCGGCTGGCGCGAATGCAACGTGAACGTGCTCACCAAGAACACCGCCCCCTTCAACGAAGTGTATGGCTCGTATACCAACCGCGGCTTCACGGTGAAGGTCGAGAAGAGCACTAAGCCCGACCTCATCTGGGTCGAGCCCAAGGAGTTCGAGCCGTTCATGCCCACCCTGCACAACGAGCCCAGGACGGAGGATGTATTCTAATGAGGAATTGTCTTGTCTTAGACCTCGACCGCTGCAGCGGCTGCGATTCCTGCATTGCCGCATGCAAGTTCGAGAACGGAATCGGCCTCGGCAGCTACTGGAACCGCGTCGTGGCTGTTGGCCCCACGGGAACGCATCCCGACATCGAAATGTACTGGCTACCCGTGCAGTGCCAGCAGTGCGAAAACCCTCAGTGCGTGAAGGTCTGCCCCACTGGTGCCAGCTATCGCGACCCCGACACGGGCATCGTGCTCATCGACAAGTCGAAGTGCATCGGCTGCCGTTATTGCATGATGGCCTGCCCCTATGGCGTACGCAGCTACAACGAAACGGAACGCGTAGTGGAAAAGTGCACCCTGTGCAGCCACCGCACGGCCGAAGGGCTTGAGCCCGCATGCGTGCACAACTGCTGCACGGGCGCGCGTATCTACGGCGACCTGGACGACCCCTCAAGCGACGCGGCAAAGGCCGTGGCAGCAGCGGGTGCCGCCAACTGCCACCACCTGCCCGACCCGAAGGATTCCGGACCCAGCTCGGTGTACATTCTCAGTTCGAAAACGGCTAGCTGGAAGGAGCTGATCTAGATGGAAATCCAATGGCCTCTGCTCTTGTTCAGCCTCATCGCGGGCTGCGGGGGCGCCACGTTCGCCTTCGTGGGCCTTTCCGAGCTTCTGGGCGCCGCTGAAAAAGCGCGCTTCAAGGCTACCATCGCGGCCATCGCCCTCATGATCGCGGGCGGCTTATGCTCTGTTGCCCACCTGGGCCAACCCTCGAACATCATGGCGGCCGCGCAGAACCTGTTCTCGTTCTCGGGCATTTCGATGGAGATCTTCGCACTCGGCCTAGCCGTTATCGTGGCGCTTATCTACCTGATTGCCATCCGCGGCGGCAACTTCGGCGGCGCTTCCAAGGCGCTGGGAGTATGCGGCATCGTGGTCGGCCTGCTGTTGGGCTTCGTTACCGGCAACGGCTACGTGATGCAGGCCCAGCCAGCATGGAACACCATCGCGCTCCCGCTGGCCTACCTGGGCACCGACCTGCCCATGGGCGCATTCACGTTCCTGGCCATCGCCTCACTTTCCGGCGTGGACGGCGAGGAGCTGAAGAAGTTCGACACGGCGGCTATCGTGTGCGCCGTAGCGGCTCCGGTGCTGTGCCTGATATACGGGTTCATGGTGCAATTCGCCCTCGACCCCGTGCTGTTCTGGGGCGGAACCATCGTCGTCGGCGCGCTCACCTGCCTGTTCGCATGGAAACGCGGCACGAACGCCAACATGGTGTACGGCGGGCTTGCGTGCGCCATCGCATGCGGCGTCTGCCTCCGCGCAGTGATGTGGCTTGCCGGAAGCGGGTTCTTCGACCTGTTCTCAACCGCAGCCGCGCATAGCGTGCTGGGCATTTAGCAACCTGGGGTGGGGCGGGCTGCCTGCCCCACCCCTTCGAGAAGGAGGAACCGTCGATGATCCTCGAAGAGGAAATGGACGCAACACGCGAGCGCGAGCAGGTCAGGCAAGACGAGCTGGCCATGATTGCGGCGCTTGACACGCGCGCCGAATTCTACGAACTGCTGGCGAGCCTCTACTTCGCGCCACTCAAGCAGGAGCAGATCGACAACCTTGCCCAGGCGGACCTTTCCGGTTGGGCCGAACTGAACGAGCTCTTCGCCGAGGGCGCCAATGACATTGCCCGCTACCTGCGTAAACGCAACACGGGAACGCGCCAGGAACTTGCCGTCGACTTTACGGGCGCTTTCGCTGGCACCTCTACCTACAAAGGCAAAACCGCCGTGCCCTACAAATCGGTGTTCACGAGCGCCACGGGGCTGCTCATGCAGGAAGGCTATCGCGACGTCGTCCACGCCATGCGCGCGGAATCGGTCACGAAGCGCGCCGGGCTGGACTGGCCCGATGACCATCTATCGTTCCTGTTCGAATTCATGGCGCTGGAAAGCCGCCGCACGCGCGACGCGCTGCTGGATGGCCGTCTGGAACTGGCGTTGCATTACCTGAACGCCTCGGGCGATTTCCTGGACGCTCAGATTGCCTCATGGTTCGGCATGTTCCGCGACCAGGCACTGCTCCTGCTTCACACCCGCTTCTACCGCGGCGTACTGAAAATCACCCAGGGGTTCATAGAGCTCGACGAGCAGTCGCTGTTCGAAATGATCGATGTGGTGGAAAGCGCCGCTCCGAGCGACTTCGAGAGCCTGACCGAGGGCCAGGAGCCCCGCGATGAGCAGTGAGGACGCCACCCCGAATGCAGAACCCGACGACCGTAGCCCGGGCCTGAGCAGGCGCGCCTTCATGGTGGGCGCGGCCGGTGCCGCGGCCATGATCGCCGTGGGTGGCGGGGTGAAGGCGTTCGCTGGGGAAAACGACTTCGTATTCCCGCCCGGCGGGCAAACGAGCCAGCTTGTAGGCTCGTGCATACGCTGCGATCGCTGCCGTTCCGCTTGTCCGCAGAACGCCATCAGCTTGGGGCATCTGGAAAACGGCCTGCTGAGCGTCCGCCTACCCATCATGAAATACAGCCTGGGCTGGTGCGATTTTTGCGACGGCGAAGATGGCTTCCGCTGCGTAAAGTCATGTCCCACCGGAGCGCTTATTCCAGGATTCGATCCGCACGCTAACAAGATGGGCATTGCGGCATTCGACTACGACGAGTGCCTGCTCTTCCGCTCGGGTTCCCGCTCGTGCTCGAAGGAATGCCGGGGCGCCTGCGCCTACGATGCCATCAAAGACACGCCCGATGGCGGCCTGGAAATAATCGCCGACCTATGCAACGGCTGCGGGGCCTGCGAATACGAATGCCCCTCGGCTAAGTACACCGCCTACGACGGATCGAATCGGCGCGGCGTGAACGTAGAGGTATGGAAGGGGTGAGCACCATGGCCAACGAAACCGCAACCAAGGACAAACCCCGCGCCGAGCAACGCGGAAAGTCGGCGCGCGTGCGCGCCACGGTAGCCATTCTGGCGTTCGTGGCCATGGGCGTGGGCCTAGCCATACACAGCGGCACCGGAACCATTTCATCATTCGGCTGGGACTATATCGCCACCGTCTGCCCGCTGGGCGCGCTCGAGTCCATCTTCGGCTCGTGGGCGTTCGTGCCGCGGCTGGTAATTGCGCTTATCGCCATGCTCGCCGTGGTATGGGTCGCAGGCAAGGGCTTCTGTGGCTGGATTTGCCCCATCCCCTACGTGGGCAAACTGTTCCGCACCAAGAAGAGCTCCGCACGCGAAGCAAACGAGCGCCATGAGGCGGCGAGGCTTTCCTACGAACGCTGGAAGAACAACGACGCTCCGCAGCGGAAGAAGCTCAACCTCGATTCGCGCCATGGCGTGCTCCTGGGGGCCCTGGCCTCTACGGCCGTCTTCGGCTTCCCCGTGTTCTGCCTGGTGTGCCCCGTGGGCCTGAGCGTCGCAACATTCGTGCTGTTCTGGCGCATGGTGCAATACAACGAAGTCACGTTCTGCCTGCTGCTCTTCCCCGCCATCATCATCTTGGAGGTGGTGGTGCTGGGCAAGTGGTGCGGCAGGTTCTGCCCGCTGGGCGCGCTGTTTTCGCTCATCGGCTCCACGAACCGCACGTTCAAGCCCACGGTGGACCACGATGCGTGCCTGCGCAACACGAAGGGCGAGGCATGCAAGGCCTGCGCTTCTGCCTGCCCTGAGCACATCGACCCCTTCTCCGATATGGGCGAACGACCGATGACCGAATGCGTCAAATGCCGCAGCTGCGCCGACGCTTGCCCCGCGAGCGCCATCACGCTGCCGTTCCTGCCCGCTAAACGCGCGAGCAGCGAAAACCCGGCATCCCCCACGCCGGAGATGCCATCCTAACGCGAACCTTCCGGGGCGCCCGTCCCCTCTCCCTCCGCGGGCGCCCACCCTTTTTGTTCCGCGCAAGACCACGCATGTAAAAGTACAGCTATGCACCCCCTCCAAGCCGCTCCTTACCTTCGAAAACGGCTGGAGCCCACGACCGCAACCCACCCTAGAGCGACATGCCCACTGTGAGATGCGAGAGGTAGAAGGCGAAACGCATGATGAACAATCCGCCGAGCGCGAGTGCGCAAGCGCCAAACACGCGCCACGAAAGCGTGCGCGCGGTCGCCGCGGAGCCGAAGTGCGTGAAAACCTGGGCCCCGGCAATGGCGGAAGCGGCAGCCAGCAACGCACCCGCGGCGGCAAGCATAGCACCGTATCGGGGAACGAGCTCGGTTGCCTGATACAGCTCGTTGCCTACATGAGGAAGAGCGCTCCACACGAATGCATACACAGCCATAAGCCCCATCGCGCAGGCAAAAGAAACGCCCACGAGCACACGGCAGAGCATGTCTTCCTTACGGCAGAATTCCGCATGCAGGAAGCAGCCAAGAGCCAGCAACGGTCCAACAACGAAGCCGCCCAGGATGATGCTCGCGGGCGTAGTGGGCGTAGCCCATGTTTCGATAGTGCTCACGTTGTAGGCGAAACCGCACGCGCTAATGAACAAGGCACCCGTTGCCGCCGTTATCAGGGCGAGTGCCTTACGTAGGACGGGATGCTCGCGTTCGGCGAACGTGATCATCCAGGAAAGCGCTGCCGAAAGCAGGAGCACGGCCGCCGATGCCACCTCATTCGAAAGCGGGCTCGCCCCCACGCGCGACACCACGTAAAGCGCGTTCGAGGGGTTCCCCAGATGCGTGGCGGAAGCCACAAGCCCCACCATGCACAGCACAAGGGGGACGCCAAGCGTCTTCCCCAAGCGATACGCACGCTGATGCTCCAGCCCGCCAAAGGCCAATGCCAACACCATGATGATGAATGCGATGGCGGAAGCGGGGGCCAGCGCCGTGAAAAACACGAGGCTGACTTCGCCCGAGGCGTTTGCGAAAGCTATGTCGGCGCCGCTCTGAAACATCTCGGCTACCGATAGAAGCGCGGGATGACGGGATGCAGGCCCAGTTCGCCCTGCATTGCATCCAGCGTAACAGCCGTAAGACGCGCAAGCGCGCGATAGGCGGGATGCTTCGCCGCCTCTTCCATGATGCCCAGGAAATGCCCCGACCAGGTAAGCAGATGCAGCTCCAGATATTCAGCCGTAAGCTCGGGTTTATTCTGGGCAATCCACGCAGCAAGCTGCAGCATGAGCCCAATATGGTCCTCGGGTTCCTTGTCGCGGCGGGCCTCGCTATCGATGCCGTGCTCGCCCATCCAATCGCGCAGGTCCAGGCACGTACGCCCGAAAATCACGCACTCACGGTCGGTGTAGACCGAACCCCACGGCGGCGCGGCCTTGCGAGCGGGGCCTACGAACAGCGTGCGGAAATCGTCGGAAAGCGCCTGACGCGCGTCTTCGGCGGGCCAGGTGGCAAGCGCTTCGGACAGCGCCTGCAGGGGTTCGCTCGCCGACACGCCGGCAAAGGGCCACTGACTCGCAGCGGCTTCAGGATCGAGCTGCGCCAACGCGTCAAACAGGGCGTCGGCGCTTCCCAGGGCCGGGTCTTCGCGAAAAAGCGTGCCCAGCGTGCTTCCCACGAATGCGATGCCCTCAAGCTGCTCGGGGGCAAGCAAACGGGTTTCTTCGGTCATGGCACATCCTTTCAAGCAATTCATGCGCTCCATGGTAGCGCATGGCGAAACGAAGAAGCCGGGCGCCCAGGCCCCACGGCCCGAACACCCGGCTTTCACAGAAAACGGTTACAGCGTAAAGCCCACGGAAAGCTGCACGGCGTAGAAGGCCACGCGGGCGGCAAAGACGCCCACAAGGCTCAGCGTGCATGCTGCTACAGCGGCACCCATGGCCACCTTACGCAGTGCTACGAAGGCAGTGACTGCGGCTCCCAACGCCATGCACGCCAGGCCGCCCGCGGCATAGGGAAGCGCCGTCGAGACCAGGCTTCCACCCTGCACGATGGAATTCGAGAGCCCGTCGGTAACGCCCAACTGCACGCCCAAACCCACGATGGCCAACACGGCACCCGCCAGCGCCATAATCGACAGAGGCATGCGCAGAGCTTGCAAGCGATCGACGCTCAGGACGCGCGCGGCGCCCAGCACGACCACACCCAGAGCCGCGCCGCCAGCCAGCAGATAGCCCACCATGGCAACGGGCGAAACGACCTGGTTCCACGAGGGAATGGTGGGAATCATGTAGGCCAGGCCCATGAACACGGCAAAAACCACGGCAAGCAAGGCAAGCACGGTCGCGAACGCCGCGCGAGCGCCCCGTGCAAGCTTGCCGGCAAGGGCAAGCGCCACGTACACGATGGACGCAAGGAAAAACACGACGCCCACGACTACCTCATTGGTGAGCGGAGAGGAGCCCAAGCCCAGGATGGCGAAGGGCGCATGCAGCGGATTGGCCAAATGCGCGGTCGCGCACAGGAATGCCACCAGCACCACACCTAGGGGAACGAGCGTCATCTTGTCGATGCGCGCCAACTCCTCATCGGAAAACTCCGCCACGCGGAAGGCAATCGCCAGCACGGCGAAGGCAGCAGCGCCCAGCGGCGCCAACGTGGTAAACAGCGTAAGGGGAAGTTCGGAAAACAACGATTCCACGTTAGATCACCTCGAGTTCGTTGACGATGGAGCCCAGGCCCGATTCAGCCGGGCAGGCATGCTTGCTGGGCTTGATGAACAGGTTAGGTTGCGTACGCTCCACCTTCGGAAGCGGCGCTATGTTGCCGCGCTCGCCCAGAGCTTCCATTTCGTCTACGGGACCAAACTGCAGAGCGCGCATGGGGCACGCCTCCACGCAAATGGGCTGCTGACCGGCGCTTACGCGGCTGGCGCAGCCATCGCACTTCACGCTGTGGCCCTTCAAGCGGTCTACCTTCGGCGCATTGTAGGGGCAAGCCATATGGCAGTATCCGCAACCGATGCATTTATCGGTATCCACGGAAACCAGCCCGGTATCGCCATCCTTGTGCATAGCACCCGTCGGGCACACCTTGGTACATGCCGGGTCGTCGCAGTGATTGCATGCCACGGAAACGTAGTAGGTGAACACGTCGGGAATGTCGAAGCCATTCTCGTCGGTGCTCCAGCTGCCGCCGCCGTACTCGCAGATGCGACGGTACGCGTAGTCGGCGGGCAGGTCGTTATAGTCTTTGCAGGCAAGTTCACAGGTCTTGCAGCCCGTGCAACGCTTACCGTCGAAGAAGAATGCGTATTGCGTCATGGCTGCCTCCCTACGCCTTTGCGATTTCAACGAGAATGGTGTGCGACGGGTTTGCCTTGGCAAGCGGGCTGGGATGACCGCTCACGAGCGTATTGATGCACCCGCCTTCATCGGTGCCGTCGGCCCCGCCCTTGTACCAGGCGCCCTGACCAGCGGCCACCACGCCGGGCATCACGCGCGGAGTGACGCGTGCTTCCATATGGGTCGTGCCCTGCGCATTGGTGATCTTCACGCGGTCACCCGTCTGGATGCCGCGAGATTCCGCGTCGACGGGGTTGATCCACACCTGCTGGCGGTTGGCCTGCTGCAACACGTCGATGGGCGCGTAGCAAGAATGCGTACGACCCTTGAAGTGATAGCCGGTCATCTGCAGCGGCGTGGCCCCGTTGGCATTTAGGTAGCCGCCGTTTTCGGGAGCGTACACGGGAAGCGGGTCGATGATATCGGCCTCGTCGAGCTCCCACGTGCCGGCGATTTCGGCAAGCTCTTCGGAATAGATCTCAATCTTGCCCGAAGGGGTCTTCAGCGGATTGGCGATGGGGTCTTCGCGGAAGTCCCTGAAGGCCACGGAATGTCCGTCGGGGTCGGCCTTCTTCACGATGTGGCTCTTCCACGCCTCGGCAAACGGGGGCAGCGGGCTACCATCCTCGATCATCGAGTTGTAGATGATTTCGAGCCATTCCATTTCGTCATGGCCTTCGGTGAAGGCTTCCTTGCAACCCATCTTCTCGGCGATGTCGGTAAGCACGGAATACAGCGTGCGGCGCTCGAACTTCGGCTCGGTAGCAGCTTCGCCCAGAATGACATAGCCCATGTTGCCAGCATAGTCGTTGGAGTTGTACGTGGGCTGTTCCTGCGGCATGGCGTCGGGCAGCAGGATGTCGGCGTACTTGGCGCTGTCGGTCATGAAGGTTTCCCACACCACGATGAACTCGCACTTGGAGTCGTCCTTCAGAATCTCGTGAGCGCGGTCGATTTCGCCATGCTGGTTAGTCAGGCAATTGCCAGCGTAGTTCCACATGAACTTGATGGGCACTTCCAGCCTGTCCTTGCCCTTCACGCCGTCTGCCAGAGCGGTGAGCTCGGTGGGATGGTCGATGGCATTCAGCCAATTGAACGTGCTGATGGACGTTTCCACCGGGTTGTCCTCCATGGGAACGCTGGCCCAGGCCAGGTAGTAGCCATCGTGGTCGCTGCCGGTGTTGCCGCCGTTGATGCCCACATTGCCCGTGAGGATGGGCAGCATGCAGATGGCTCGGGCGGTCTGCTCGCCGTTGCTGCGACGCTGCGGGCCCTTACCCTGGTAGATGGCGCAGGGCTTGGCCGTGCCGATTTCGCGCGCCAGGCGCTCGATGGTTTCCTGCGGAATGCGCGTAATCTGGCTGGCCCAGGCAGGAGTCTTCGCCGTTTTGTCGGCGCCGTTGCCCAAGATGTAGTCCTTGTACGAGGCGTTCTTGCCCTTCGCGCTTTCGGGCATGGTGCTTTCGTCGTAGCCGATGCAGTATTTGGCCAGGAACTCCTCGTCCACCAGGTTTTCAGTGATAAGCACATAGGCCAGGGCATCCACCAGAGCGGCATCGGTGCCGGGGCGAATGGGGATCCACTCATCAGCGCGCGTGGCGGCAGAATCGCTGTAACGCGGGTCGATGACGATCACCTTCGCGTTGCCTCGCTCCAGCGCCTCCATGAGGTGATAGCCCGCGCCGCCACCCGACATGCGGTTTTCGGCGGCGTTTTCGCCGAAGAGCACTACGAGTTCCGCGTTCACGATATCGGAATTGGAATTCGCAGCACGCTTGCCGTACAGGTACGGCAATGCCTTGGCAATCTGCGCGGAGCTATACGTGCCGTAGCGGTTCAGGTAGCCGCCGTTCAACACGCACAGGCGCGGAATGAAATCGGCGATATTGCACGCCTGCACGCCCGTGCCATAGGGAATGAAGATAGACTCGGGGCCGTATTCGCTCAGGATGCGCTTGTACTCGCTTGCAATGGTTTCGATGGCCTCGTCCCAGCTGATGCGCTCGAACTGACCGCTGCCGCGTTCTCCCACGCGCTTCATGGGGTACTGCAGACGGTCGGGGCTATTCAGCCAGCGGCGAATGGAGCGGCCACGCTGGCACGCGCGAATCTGATGATTGCCGAATTCGTCGTTGCCCGTGTTATCGGTTTCCACCCAGTAGACTTCGTTGTCTTTCACGTGCAGGCGAAGGGCGCAGCGACCCTCGCAGTTCGTGGAGCATGCCGACCAGCAAACGGTGTCCTGGTCATGTTCCGCCGCGTGCGCTTCGGTCGCGCCAAACGGATTCTGATTGGCGAGTGCGCTTCCCCCCGCCGCGGCAAGCGCCGCAAGCGCGCCCGTGGATTTCACGAACGAGCGACGGCTCATGCTTGTCTCTGTCATCGGTCCTCCTTCTACGTCTTCGATTCCAAAAGACGGTCGAAGAATAATGCGGTGCGCATGTGCCTCTGTCACATATAGTATGTGAATCTGCTGCTCAGCGGCCTGTATGTGACATTCACCCACTCGGCTGCGTTGATTTTTCCCACCATGCAGGATAGGCTACAGAGCATCGTCTGCACGGGAGGGGGATTATGCGCGAAGTAATTGCGGGGCTCGTGCGCCCCACGCTACCCGCAATGGGATATGCGCTTTTCCTAGCGGTGAACGCCGCAGGCGTATGGGGCGGCGTATTCCCGTTTCTGCCGCTCGACTTCCAGACCTACGACTTGCTGTTGTGGTTCTATCTGGCTCAAGCCGGCACGCTCTTCATCACGTTCTTCGCGGGCGCGCGCCTTTCCTTCACCGGGAACGGCTTTCTGAAGAAGGCACCGGTGCTGAAAGCAGCGCTTCCCTACTTCCTGGGATGGTGCGGGCTCATTGCGGCCATCTACGTGCATGACCGCACGGTTGAGCTCACCGTAGCCGGCGGTGCCCTGCTAGGCCTGGGAAGCGGTGCTTTCTACCTGCAGTGGCAGCGCTACTTCGCCGCCACTGACGAAGAGGTGGGCGAACGCAATATGCTCACCGGTGGCATGTACGCCGCGGCAATCTATTTCGCGCTCTACCTTATCCCACGGGCGATTACGGCACTGCTTATCCCCACGGTGTTCCTGCCGCTGTTCAGCATGGCCCTTATGCTGGCGAATCGCACCATCGATCTGAATCAGCCCATGTTCCAAGACGGCCCACGGCAAAACCGGCGCGTGTACCGCCGTGCATTCGCCAGCATGTGGCGCAGCGCCCTTTGCCTGGGAGGCTTCGCACTCTGCACGGGCCTCATCCGCGCCACGGCCATAGAGTCGCCCACCATAGGCTCGCTCGTGAACATCCTCTCAATGGCCGGCCTATTCGTGGCTGGTCTAGCCGTGCTAGCCCTGTGGCAGCTGAAGGGCCTGCGGCTGAACATCGTAAAGCTCTACCAGTTCACCTATCCCGTGGTTGCTACGGCGTTCCTGGTGCTGCCCGCCACGCGCTTGGGATACGTACGCTGGCTGGCGGCAGCCGTGTACGCGCTGTACAGCATAGGCCTGCTGCTCATGATGCTGCAGTGCGCACAGACCTCGCGCGCACGCGGCGTGGAGCCCCTGTTCGCCTACGGCATGTTCGGCGGCATCGTATACGGCATGCACGACATGGGCTTCATCGCGGGCAGCATCGGACATCAATTAACCAACCAGCTCGTCACGCAAAACACGCTCGTCTCCCTTGCATCCGTCTACCTGCTGGGCATTCTGTTCTTCGCGGTCACCGTAAACTTCCGCGGCACAGCACCGCGCCTGTTGCAAGGAGATTCCATCGAACTGGTAAGCACTCATCCCAATGCCGTTCCCCCACGGCCCAAAACGGTGGCGCGCGTAGCCGATGGCGAACGCTTCCACCACGACCGCGTGGCCAAGCAGGTCTATCTACTGCAAACCGAATTCCGCTTAAGCGAGCGCGAGGCTGAAGTGGTCGATTTGGTAGTGCGCGGCAACACGGTGGCGCGCATCGCCGAGCTACTCACCGTTTCCGAAAACACCGTACGCACCCACATGAAGCGCATCTACACCAAGCTTTCCGTGCACCGCAAGCAAGAGCTAATCGAACTCGTGGAACGCTACGATCCCTCACCCGCGCTATAACGTACGAGCGACGCCGCGAAACCACGACGCGAGTCGCACGCAATGCACCCCTGCAGGCAACAAAAAAAGCCTGACCTTACCAGGTCAGGCATTACATTTGGTCGCGGGGGCTGGATTTGAACCAACGACCTATTTCAGTTACACACCAGTTACAAGAAAACCCCTGGCAAAAGGACATTTACGAGAAATACAGGCGAAAACGTGAGCTTTTCTCGCGCGCGTAGGAGCCTACCCCTCTCCCAACGCGTTGTAGGCCGGGCGGAGCGCGCGATACAAGTTGGCGAAAACGGCTGATTTGGTTACAAACGGCGATTGAACTGCGGAAACGTTGTAACTGGCGTGTAACTGATCTAGTTGCAAGGGGGTTAGGACGCTTTTGTCCTATAAGCCCCCGATTGCTCAAAATCGCCGTTTTCGATCCCCCCTCGCAGTGTTTGTATAAATCTTTGGAAACAGCCACTCGAGGGCCATATCTACAAGCACGCGTTTGCAGGTGCACTGCCATGCGGAGAGAGCACGAAGCGACTGGAAAATGCAACTACAACTCAGTGATTTCCGTTCGGAATTCGAAAAAGACGAGAAGCCTTCATCAGGATCGAATACCGCTATCCCAAGAAGAAGTCTGCCGCGCGCACTATGCGAATCCCGTCGACGTCGGGAGGGTAGCTCCCCTGGCGCACGACGACCCACTTCGGGTGGTTATCGGCGATGGAGCGCAGGGGGGGCAAGCTCCCGCTCGCGTGTCGCCTCGTCTGTCATAGAGTCGGTCACCTGGACGTAGAGCACCTCGCCCTCGCGAAGACAGACGAAGTCGACCTCCTTCTGGTAGAGCTTGCCGACATGAACGGACCACCCGTCGTGCAACAGCTGCAGGTACACGGCGT
This sequence comes from Denitrobacterium sp., assembly GCF_056180635.1. Taxonomy (NCBI): domain Bacteria; kingdom Bacillati; phylum Actinomycetota; class Coriobacteriia; order Eggerthellales; family Eggerthellaceae; genus Denitrobacterium; species Denitrobacterium sp. The sequence continues at coordinate 17,812 of NZ_JAZZJS010000049.1, forward strand.
TCTCGAAGACGCGCCCGACGTCCGATTCGCGATAGCCCATCAGGTACGAGCGCAAGCCCGTATCGACGATGTACTGCTTGGGCAGCGTGCGCAGCGGCGCACGCCCGTGACGACCTTGACGAGGTCGGTATCGCGGAACATGAGCGCGCGTTCCAAATACGCAGGACGTTGGATCAGCTTTGTTGCTATAGACCCTCCGTTCCGAAAATACTAATCTGTTTTGACTTTTCGGAATTGCAGCATAAGTAAGTGCAGCACACCGCTTACCCAGGAACCGGATTCGAACCGACGGTCCAGGGGCTCGCTAAAGCTCACCCTATACGAAGCTTTTCGCCCAGGCCTGCGCCTTATCCCGTGAATGAATTGGCGACCAATTCCACGCATGACCACGTGGTATACGCCCGGGTGACAGGGGGACGGTTCTTCTGTCACCTACCGGATCGTAGCAGGTTCACGGGCGGGTCGTGCATCGTCGACTGCCCTCACTGGCCAAGCCGTGAAAAGTAACGCCTGTTACAGTTTGTTTCGGCCTCAATCGAAAACTGTTTGATTCGTCGCTCCGAAGGGGCTAGCATTGGATGCAGCATGCGAGGCCGCCGGCTGGCCGCCCCGCATGGGCGGTGGCGGAAACGCAACTGCTTGCCTCCATCATCCACAGTCATCCGTACCTAGGCGACGCTCGTACTCATAATGAACGCAGATGCTTTTGCTGCGTCGACGCAGGCCGTTTCAAGACATTGGCGCGTCACGCGTTGGGAGAGGAGACCAACATGGAAGCAACTCCCAAAGGGAAGCTGCCAAGGCTCGCACTAAGCCTGATTGCAGTCATCACCATGGTGCTGGGGCTTATGTCCGGCGCGGGTTTAGGGAAGGCCCTGGCGGATGATGCCGAAACCGGTCGCATTGTGCCCGCAGAGCTGCAGACCGCCGCCGAGACGTACCCCCTCTGGATTGGCGAGACGCAGGTCGCGAGCGATAACTTGCAGGGTCAGGGCTGGAGCTTCACGCCAGCCGCGAACGGCAATCCCGCTACGTTAACGCTGAGCGGCTACAGCTACACGGGCCCGGGCAATATGGAAACGCTGCAGGACTACGATGGCGAATGGGACTACTATCGCCATGCCCCGATCTTTTGGAATGCTGACAGCGCGCTGGTAGTCAAGCTTGCAGGCGAAAACAGCATCGTCGTCACCGCCGATTCTACGGACGGCAACGCTTCAGAAGGCAGTGCCGACGAAGAGGATGAAGATCCAACCCATCGCTACAGTGGCATCTTCTGTGCGGGGAGCCTGACGGTCAGAGGGACGGGCAGCCTTTCTGCAAATGCCGGCGGCATGGAAGACGGAGATGCCGGCATCTACGCAAGGGGCGACGTGAGCATCGAGGGCGGCTCAGTATCGGCGACAGGCTACGATTACGGCATCTATTCGTACGAGGGCACGATTGCCATCGGCGCAGACGCCGGAACGGTTGTCGCCGAAACCACAGGGGGCGCGAACTCGATACACGGGATAAGAGCCGAATACGGTGACGTGAAGATCGACGGCGGTACGGTCACCGCCAGTGGATATCGCGGCATCTCCGTGGGAGGCGACATCGTAGTCAACGGCGGCGAGGTTTTTGCACTATGCTCCGTTCCCTCCTCCTACACAACAAGCATCATGGCCCCCTGTGGCATCGCCTGCGACTACGGCACCCTGACCGTCAACGGCGGCACGGTCACCGCAAGGGGCCACCAGTACGGCATCTACGCCGTGCGTCACCCCGCATCGGGCGAAACGGGATTGGTTCCCGGCATTGCCATCAACGGCGGCAGCGTCGTAGCAGAAAGCAGGGAAAGCGAAAGCAGCGGCATCGGCATTGACGGCTGCATCATGACCGTAAAGGGAGGCTCCGTTCAGGCATCTGGAAACGGCGACAAGGCATACGGCGTGAGCGCCATCAATTCCAGGGGCGAATCCGGCAACGGTTCGCTCGTGATCGAAGAGGGGGTTGCGTCTTTTATCGCCCAGGGCCCGGCCGGCGCCATCAACGCGGATACCAGCGTGAAGAACGCCGTTGTCGGCCTTGGCTATTCAGACGTTGCCGGTACCGAGGGCAAGACGTCCATTGAGGCCAATGCGGATAGCAAGGACTTGAGCGGCTACAGACGGGCCCTTTTCCCGGCCACCGCGGCTTCCGCTACGACGTCGCCTGCGGGGAAGAGCCTTCCCTACACCGGCAAGCCCCAGGAGCTGGTGACGGAGGGCGCAGCCAGCGGCGGCACCATGCTGTACTCGCTCGACGGGAGGGCGTATGCCGCCGAGCTGCCCACCGCGACGGATCCGGGCGAGTACACGGTCTACTACAAGGTGGCCGGCGATGCGAGCCATGTCGACTCCCAGACGCAGACGGTGACCTCCACCATTGCCGAGAAGGCCTATCCCGCGCCGACCACGTCCAACAGCAAGGGTTCCGCCTTCGCCTCTCAAACGGACGAAATCACCTACACCGTGAACCAGGAAGTGCCCAGCTGGGCGACGTTCGTGCGCACGTGGGTCGACCTTGAGAGCGTCTTGCAATACACGGTGGACGCCAGCGACGTCGCCGTGACGTGCGACGGCACGGCGCTAAGCTCTGCCAAGGCATCCATCGACGGCCAGAAGCTCACTGTGGAGATAGACGATGCCACGGCCCTGCGCGGCAAGACCATACAGATTTTGTACAAGGCCAGGCTGCGCTCAGGCGCGAGGCTCGACCCCTACCTCAACGCCGACAAGAACATCGCATCGGTGCCTTACCAGGCGCACACCTCTTTCAACGGAGAGTCAAAGGTGGTCTCGTCGCAGGTGGAGAGCGTGAAGTTCAGGGCAAGCGCCGCGGGCGGGTCGAGGTCGGACCTCCCAAAGACCGGCGACACCATGCCGTACGCGGCTCCCGCAGCCACAGCCCTCGTGGTGCTGGCCGCTGCGGCGCTCGCGCTCGCGGCTCGCAGGCGCCATCGCGACTAGACGAAATCAATACGGGCTATTTGCGATTAGCAACGCGGCCGAGGATTTTGCCAATCGCGAAGATCAGGTACCCGAGCACGACGAAGGCGACGATCATCGCAACGATGAAGAGCGCGACTCCGCCGACGCCGGAGATGGCGGGATCGAGGAAGGGATAGGGATACCTGGTTATCCCGGCCGTAGTGCCCCCTCCCAAATCCAGGCCGAGGGGCCCGGGAACCGCGTTTCGGACGTGAACTGCTTGGCCCCGCTTCTTCTCTCCAAACACAGATGTCAACAGAGGGTTGACATAAGCGCATATACATGCGCCTTATAATTGCACCATCATCTAACGACGGGGTTCAGCGAGGTCCGACCATGGGCGAGTACGTGAAAAAGAAGAAGGACATGATCTTCCAAAGCGGGGACTCCCTGCAGCAGGTTGTCAACGTCGTCAACGAGGCGGGTGCCGCCCTCAACGACAAGAGGCGCACGATACGCGAGAGCTCCATCCCGGAAGTATTGGCGGGTGCGCTTGGCGCGGGCATCGGTGGCGTAGGCTCGTTTGCCGCGCTGTATGGCCTGGGTACGGTCGGCCTCTCTGCTGCCGGCATCACTTCGGGGCTCGCCGCCGCGGGCAGCATAGTGGGCGGAGGCATGGTGGCGGGTGTCTTCGTCCTCGCAGCGCCGGTGGCGGCTCTCGCGGCAGTCGGCGTCGGCACCGCATCCTATCTCAAGAACAAGCAGCTGAAGCAGGAGAAGGAGCGTCTTTACAAGGCCGCCCTCGAAAAGCACCAGGCAATCATCCAGGCGCTCAAGGACGAGGTAGACGCAAGCAAGGAACGCATGGACTACCTGCAGAGTCTGAACGTCCTGCTCGAGCGCGCCGTACGGGACCTCCGCCAGGACCTCGGAATCGACGACGCTGCATAGCTCCATGGAAGACGAGAAGCGCATCAACAAGGTGCTCGCCTATCAGGCAAAGCAGCTTGGCGAGATTGAGGTACCCGACACAAGCGGAATCGAAGACCGCATCGCGGCGAGCGAGAGGCTTCTCAGTGAGCTCGGATATGCGCTTCCGCCTAACGTCACGCGCACCAGCTCGACACAGCGAGCGATTCTCCGCGTGCCTTCGTGGGACGACCTTTGCGCCGAGGCAGAACAAGCCATCAGCTGCAAAGTGGAGATCGAGGACCTGTTCACCGCAGAGGAGCTCAAGGAGAACGCCCTCGCCATACGAAGGCTCAACTTCGAATACAACCAAATCCACAAGCTAGACAAGTTCGACGTTGCTATTGCCGTCGCCGCAGGGCTGCTTGCTGGGGCTGTGGACACTCTGCTCGTTGGCCTCCCGCAGAAGACGCCCGACGGTCTCAGGGCCGGGCCGCTTTCCAACTATATCCGCGATGCGTTCGATCGTAGATTTCCGCCCGAGGAGATGGAGAAGCTGGCCAACTCGAAGGTCAGCAAAGTTCCGTTTGACGCACAGGACAACCGCAACACCACCGAATGGGTCGAAGGGCTATCTGCCTACTACCACAGACTGCTGTCCCTCGGCCACGATCCCCTGCTCGGCTTCGTGTTCGGCGTGGCCGACATCCTCACGGGGAGGATGACCACCATAGACAAGACAGGTAAAGTCGTCTCGCAGGTCATGGAGAACTATGCAGACCGTACCGAAGCCGACATCTTCGCGGCTTTAGCCAAGCAGATTGCACACCTCAAGTCCGACATGACGACTTCGATGGGGCTGCCTGCACCCATGATGGGACTGTTCAACTTCCTACAGTTCGGCAGCATCGGCGAATATGAGCAGACGGTCGCGGAGATTGTTCAAGGCATGTACTACGAGGGATACGACTTCATCCACTTTTGCTCGTTGTCGGTGAGCGCGATGCTCATAGAGGTCGTCGTACGAATTGGCTATGCCGTAAAGCGGATCAAGGAGGGGATTGCTGTCAAGAACGCGATTCCCATCGGCACAGACCACGAGAGGATGCCAAAGCTCGGGACGATGCTGTTCACCGCCCATTCCGCCGCTACCGCCATCAATGCAGGCAAGGTGGTCTTCACGGAGAATCCCATGGCCATCAACTATCCCCAGTGGGTCGCTTTTGCAAAGTACTCGTACCAACAACTCAAGTGGGGTCTTGTAACGAAGCCAGCCCTGCGAGACAGGTTCGTCCTCGACACCATCGACTCTGAGTTACAGAGCGTCTACGAGGACATCGACGCGCTCTTCGATGAAGTGGCAGACGGTCGTATCCAAATGCTCCCCGCATCCACTAACTCGCTGTGATGCACCCCGGCGCGCTCGTCGTGTCGATGCGGAAGTACGCGTACGCCGTCTTGTCGCTCGCCCATGTGGTGCCGTTACCGCCAACGAGCGGCGTGGAGCACGAGTAGAAGCATTGAGACCCCGTGATCCGCTCGAAGGTAGCGCCCAAATCGCATCCGCATAGATCGTCGTCAGGTGCGAGCACCCCGAGAACATGTAGAACAGGTCCGTCAGCGTCGACGGGTCGAAGCCCCGGAAGTCGATGGTCGTGAGGTACTGGCGGTGGGTCGGGCCCGTCATACCGTCCCAGGGCGTGAAGCCGAGCCCCGCGTCGTCGACATCGAGTGCCGCGACATGTTAGGTTACCAGCCGAAATGGCACTGCTCCAAAACTGGATATGCCGGGCGTTCGCATGGTAGAGCACGCAGCCAGCAGTGCCGGTCACGGCGCACGAAGCCACATTCCAGCGCGTGGGCGCCAGCACGACCGCCAGAGCCTGCGCCGCCGTATAGAAGACCAGGTGTTGCTCCTCGATGAAGTCGTCCAGCAACTCGCACAAGAACGCGCCCTCGATCACAACGACGAGCTCCGCGCAGTCAAGCGCCGCCTGCTGCTGTCCGAGGTCTTCCTGGGCTTGCAGCTCTTCCTGCGTCTTGTCGCCATGGTTATCACCTGCCATATCAGCCTGCCTTTCTGTGACGGGCCAATAGATGCAACCGGCCGCATTGCTCTGAAAGCAACTCTATGGGAGCGTCACGAAGTGGCTTATCGAACAATGGCTGTAGTTTCCCGATTGCTTTCTTGTCCGTTATTCGATGCTTGACAAGAAGGTTTAAAATGAACTAATTGCTTCGTGATCTGTGTTGAGGGGAGGTTCTTCGATGTCAAGATATCGCTATGAAGAGCTCTCTCCGTCACAGTTCGAAAACCTCGTAGTCGATATTTGTCGCTGTCTGATTGGCAAGGGCGTTAGGGGTTTTTCTGAAGGGCCCGATGGTGGTCGTGACGCTCGTTTTGACGGCACGGCAGATGACTTCCCGAGCAAGCGGGAGCCATGGATTGGTATCACGATAATCCAAGCCAAACACACTTCTCGCGCCGATGCCGCATATTCTGACGCTGATTTCAAGGGATTAGGGTCGGTGCTTGATAAAGAAATTCTGCGCATAAAAGCTCTGGTTCAATCCAAGGGGCTTGATCACTACATCTTGTTTGCAAACCGCAGGCTTGGCGCCAATACAGAAGATGAGATTCTAAATCGTATCTCCTCCGAGTGCGGACTTGCGCTCAGTGATGTACATATATCAGGGGTCGAGGAAATAGATGACCTGCTAAAAATATATTCTGATATTGCACCTCGACATGGCCTCGATTTACTTGCGGCACCATTGCGCATCACTCGGGATAGCCTCGCGGAGGTAATCGAGTCGATGCGCAAGGCTATAGGCACGACAGGCGCTGAACCAACAGATGAACCGGTCAGGCGCACTCTGCTCACACGCAAAAATGTGTTGAATGGCGTCTCCGAAGAAGAAATTGCTCCACTCAGGAGGCGATACCTCAAAGACACACGCGTCATCGAGCATTTCTTGTCAAACCCAATGAACCAGCAACTGCTCGACAAATACAACGAGGCTGTTGAGGAGCTTAATGCAAGATTGCCGGTCCTTATAGAGCTGCACGGTGGCTTCATGGGTGCTTGGCATGCGGTTTACGACATCATGGTAAACCATGAAGAGACGCTCCGTCGCAACGCACGTCTTGTTCGGTCGGTCCAGTTTTACATGTATTGGAACTGCGATTTTGGAAGGAGCGACGATGACGATCAAGCCGAATAAGCACTCTAATCCCGATCAGACCATCATCGGCGTCGCCGCTCTCCTTCTGAAGACGCTGAGCAAATCTGGTGTGGAAAAATACGATGATCTAGAGGAGCTTGTTGATTCGAAAATCGAAGGGGGACAGTTCCTATTTCTCCCTGCATTAAATCTGCTCTACCTGCTTGGCGCCGTTGACTACCACAAGAAGTCTGATGCCTTTGAGTACGTAGGGGCACCAAGATGATCATCAGGCTGTACTGCAACAAAGATGAGTTCAAGGACATTGAGTTCCATAGTGGACTCAACGTGGTTCTCGGAGAGATTCACCTTGAGAAAGACCGCGACAAGGATACGCATAACCTGGGAAAGAGTACGCTGTGTCAGCTGCTCGACTTTTGCCTCCTCAAGGCAAGGCATAAGGACTTCTTCCTCTTCAAGCACGACGAGCTGTTCCATAACTATATCTTCTTCCTCGAACTACAGCTGGCGGATGGCAGATATCTCACAATTCGTCGCGATGTTGCTACTCCTAGCAAGATCTGGCTCTTCATTTCGCCAGATCGTGGTGTGGATGCCAGGGACCTCGACGATGATGCATGGACGCATAGGCGTCTACCATTCGAAAAAGCCAAGACCCTTGTCGACGGCCTGTTAGGCTACGAGTCGCTGCAGCCGTGGGATTATCGTAAGGTGCTAGCCTATCTGTTCAGAGGGCAGCTCGACTTCGGTGACGTGTTCAGGCCGACAATCTTCCGTGGCAAGGACAAGGATTGGAAGCCGTTCCTATTGCATGTCATGGGCTTCAATTCCGAGCTATTCTCACGCCGCTATGACCTCGAAGCAGAAATTGACTCTCTCAAAGACCAGGAGCGTCGGCTTGCGAGTCAGTTGCCCGATGGCGCGGATGATTCAGGCGAATTGGATGCGTTCCTTGCTATCAAACAGCGCGAGGTCGATGAACTGCAATCATTCTTGGATGAGTTCAAGCTTGAGCCGCATGACCAAGAAGCCGTAAGGGAGCTCGTTGAAGACATTGATGCTCGTATTGGCGAGCTAAACGACAGGCGCTACGACCTGCGCTATTCGATTGCTCAAATCGAGAAGTCGCTCGAGAAAGAGAAGCTTCTCTTCAGCACGTCCGAGGCGAAGAAGCTCTTTGAGGAGGCGGGTGTGCTTTTCGAGGGGCAAATCGCGCATAGCTTTGACCAGCTGCTTGCCTTCAATGCTGATATCACAGAGGAACGACGTTCCTACCTTTTGGAAGACCTCAGCGAAGCCAGAGCAGAGCTCAGACAGATTGAGGGTGAGCTGTCTCAGCTTGACTCCCGCCGCAGTAAGCTTCTCGATCAACTGGGTAGCAGGGATGTTGTCTCAAAGTACAAAGCCGCCACTAATGACCTTGTGCTGCGCCGAACTGAGCTGGAGACCATTAAGCAGCGCCGTGAGCGTATAAGAGAGCTTCAGAAGGTGAGACGAGAGATTGCCTCGAAGAAAGCCACATTGACAACTTGCGATGCTGAAATACAGGATGAGATTGACAGAGTTTCTGATGTCGAAGGCGCTGGCATTTTCGGCCGTTTGCGCGGTGAGTTCGACGGCATTGTATACAAGGTCATTAGCCATCATGGGATGCTATCGGTAAGCGCCAACACCGAGGGTCATGCCGAATTCAAGGCGGAGATTTCAGACAAGCGCGGCATGTCGACCAATCAAGATGAGGGTGTTACATACAAAAAGCTGCTGTGTGTAGCGTTCGACCTGGCTCTTCTCCTCGCTCATGATGCTAGTGGTTTCCCGGATTTTGTCTATCACGATGACGCCTTTGGGGGACTTGATAACCGCAAAAAGGAAAACCTTCGTGATGTGATGAGAAGCTGCGGCAACAAGGGTATCCAGCAAATCGTCACGGCAATTGATAGCGAACTTCCGACACCCGATTTCTTTGATGCCGACGAGATCGCGCTTCGTCTACACGATGACGGCAGCGATGGCAGACTATTCAAAATACCGGAGTGGTGATATGGAGCCCGAGGGGTACGCTTGGCATAACGTAGCCATATCTGACCTAGAGTCCCGCCCCGAATGCATCTACAGCGCCTATCTCGATCCCGAGGAAGAATGGAATGGCTGGGCATGTCCCTACTTCGAGAAGTTCGAGGTCGAGCGTATGGCTGAATGGCTTCCCAAGTTCGATGGCGGCCTCGTTTACAACGAGACCGCCGACATTCACCACCACCTACGACTCCGATGCTCCAGAATCCTTCACCGGTACCGACATTGATGGCATGCACCTGTATCCCATCGGCAGCGACTCATGGGCGTGGTCAATCGTAGATTCACCCACACCCGATCCCCCACCGGATTTACCCCAATAGTGATTCGTAAACCGCTGAATCTAGTTCTCTTCCGCGCAGGTAGCAGTCGAAAACCTCGTGTGCCGGCAACGCCCACATGTCGATGTGATCACAGAGCTTCTCGCTCGCTCCCGTAGCTCCCGACATCACACCTGGGAACGACACGCTCGCCAGCAGTCTTGGCTTATCGTCCTCGGTCGGCACGAGGAACGTGTTTACAACACCATCAAAACTATGGTCCTCGACGAGCCGCTGGTAAGCCGACTGGTACAGGAACTGCTTGGTTATCGATTCCACGCCGGGTTGGCCGCATATCTTACCTTGTCTGTTCGGTGAGTAGTACTTTGCATCGTAGATGTAGAAAAGGTGCCACCCGCATTCCGCGCCACGAAGGTTCGCCTCGTTGCTAAGCGCCGAGAAGTACTTCCCGATATCCTCGAAGTCGTAGTTCTGTTTCGCAGCCTTATACTCGACGACCTCCGTCTCAACGTCCCCTATAAGGCGTAGGACCAGAGAAGGCATCTCGCTCAGCTGTCGTATCGTAGCGCTCCCAACTAATGTAATTACATTAGTTGGTGCAGTCCCCCACCCAATTCTCGCCAAGGGCTCACAGAGCAAATTAATGGAGAAGAAACCGCGCTTACATTACCCAACAAGCTCGTGACCTACGCATGTCGATAGATGATGGATGGAAACTAATGTAAAGGCGCATGGAAAGCTTTATTGCGCGGCTGCGTTTACATTAGTTCGCTCACGCCTCAGCATGTGGAAGGACCGTCAGGCGAAAGAGCTCGCCAAGATCTGCGTCAAGCAAAAGGAAGACTAACCGAAAGACCCGCAGGAAAACGCTGCTCAAACCCAAGAAGAATCATTCCGGTTGTTCCCTCACGAGAGCCTTCCCAAAGTCACGGCAGAAAGCTCGAAGGGGGCATACGAAAACAGGCCAGCTCATCCAATTGGCGAGCTAACCTGCGTCAATGTTGGTCGCGGGGATTCGAGCGCCCGAAAGACGAGCCAGTGGCTCGTCTTTAGCGAGAATGGGTTCACGCTTGCGGGAACCCCCGGAACAGCCCGCAAGGGCAGCCCCCGCGAAAATGAAAAAGGCGCCCGAAGGCGCCTCGTGAATTTGGTCGCGGGGGCTGGATTTGAACCAACGACCTCCGGGTTATGAGCCCGGCGAGCTACCAGACTGCTCCACCCCGCAATGTCTGGTGCTGCTTCAAGCAGCCCAATTAGAATACGCCGAACACAGCCGCATTGCAACTTTTAATCGGCCGCACACACAAAGCACACCTTCAACGGAAGTGTCAACCGACAGCTGGTACCCCAACAGCCATCCCAGCAAATAACCCCGCAAAAGGCCCCGACACCGCAACGGTCGTTCACCTGCCTACCACTGCACCAGTTCGAATTCTCCGTTTTCGTACAACGCAAAGCTGTGACTTCCATCCTTCGGAATGCTCACGCTACCAGGGTTGACCAGGCGAATGGTACGCACATCGCCCCCTGCCGCATTAGTGTCTTCCCCGCTCGCAGGCACCAACACGCCATCACGCACGCGCATGCGCACATCCTCGTTCACCTTCACATGCGTATGCCCGGAAAGAAACGCCGCACCGCTGGGAAGCAATGGCATGCGCTCAGGCGACCACACATGACCATGCGTGCAGAACAGCGTGGCATCGCCGTCGACCAGGGTAGCGTAGTCGGCCATGCAGGGAAAGTCGAGCACCATCTGGTCCACTTCCGCATCGCAATTGCCCCGAACGGCCACGATGGATTCCGCCACCCCATTCAGCATGGCAGCAACCTCCTTGGGGGCATACCCTTCGGGCAGGTCGTTGCGCGGGCCGTGATAGAGAACATCGCCCAGCAGCACAATGCGGTCGGGTGTTTCACGGGAAACAGCATCCATCAACCTACGGCACCACGTTGCCGAACCATGAATATCGGAAGCGATCAACAGCTTCATGTTCTTCCTTTCCCTCGTTCGCTCGAGCATACCGCAATCGCAGCTGCACGCCCGCGCAGTTCACCCATACGCCATGCGGCCCATCGGCGAATGTCACAACAAGCGAAATGCATCCAAGCAAGCGCGCCTCGCATTACCCAACCGCAATGACCCGTCGAGCTCTCGCACGCATAAGAGCGAACCCACCCAACATACGCCAACGGCCTGCAGGTTTCCCCACAGGCCGTCCGAGTTTGGCTTTGGTTTGCGGGCGCGCCCGCAGCAATTACTTCAGAGCGGTGAAGCGCAGGCTCAGGCAGCTCAGGCCGCCGTCGATCTTGCGGAACTCGCTCGTGTCGAGCACGATGGTTTCGTAGCCCAGGTCCTGAACGGCCTTGAGCACCGTGGGATAGCCTTCGGGCACGATAACCGTGCCGTTGATCCAGATGCAGTTTGCGCCGTAGGCCTCTTCTTCGGGGACAACGATCTTGTTGTACTTGGCGAACTCGCGCTTGTCGATGAACTCGCCGCTCACCAGCATGTTGTTGTCTTCCAGGTAGTTCACGCCCGTCTTCAGGTGCAACACTTCCTCCAGCGGCACTTCGCTGCCGGACAGGCCGTACTTTTCCAGGATGGCGATGAACTGGCGGATGCCCTCTTCATTCGTGCGAGCGGAACGACCCACGTAGAAATGGTCGCCCACCATCATCACGTCGCCGCCTTCCAGCGTGCCGGGCGCAACGATGTGCTCGATGCGGTCTTCGGGATAGTAGCGACGAATGATGGGCTCCATCAGCTCGGCTTCCGCATTACGCGTGCCGGCGCCGGGGTTGTCGATGATTGCGCACTCGCGCGTGAGAACGGCCGTGTCTTCCACGAAGCAGCTGTCGGGGAATTCGGGGGCGTCAGGCAGAACGTCCACTTCCAGACCCAGGCTCACCAGGGCCTGAATGTACGCATCGTGCTGGCGCAGCGCGTTTTCGTAATCGGGCTTGCCCAGCTCGGGAGCGCTCGTGATGCCATCGCATACTGCGGGGCACGGGCGGCGCACAATAATGTTGGAGAATGCCATATCCAATTCCTTTCACTAACGCGGATATGCGAATTGCGTCGGCCCTAAGCCGACTGAAATGGAGCGGCCGAACCCCTTGGAGCCAGCCGCCCTGAATGAACTGAACTACCAGACGATTTGACCGGTAAGCAGGAAGTAGATGCTCACGACCAGAGCAACCAGGATGACGCCCACGGCAATCTTGTCGGCAGTGCCGCGCAGGTAGCCGTCGCCGCGCCTCTTCTTCGACAGAACGTACACCACGATGCCGGGTGCAAACAGGAAGCTCATGATGGTGAGGCCCACGGCGCCCGTCGCCCAGCAGAGCAACAGCGCATACGCAACGCCCAGAAGGCCCACGATGCCGTAGAACACGGGCGAACCGCCAACCTTGCCCTGGAAGGCTTCGGGCTCCTTGAAGGCAACCTTCACCATGTAGGCAGCGCTGAACAGGTACGGCAGAAGAATCATGCCAGCGGAAAGCACGTAGAAGAACTGATACGTATTGTCGGAGAACATCATGATGAGCAGGAAGGCCTCGATGATGCAGGCGTTAAGCACCAGCGTGCCAACCGGCGAGCCCTTCTCGTTCGTCTTCGCGAAGAATGCCGGGAAGCCAGCCTTCTGCTGAGCAGCCTCGAAGGGGCTTTCGGCAGTGAGCACGGTATAGCCCAGCATGGCTCCGATGAGAGACAGGGCCACGCCGAAGTTGATCAGGATGGCACCCCACTCGCCCACAGCGTATTCCATGAGGTTCGCCAGCGGCGGATTCTCGAGGGCGGCCAGCTCGTCGAGCGGCATAACGCCCAGCGAGAGCAGCGAAACCATGAGGTAGATGCACAGCACGCAAATGAAGGCGACGATGGTTGCCTTGCCCACGTCGGAATCGCGGCGCGCACGGCCCGAAATGGCAACAGCGGATTCGATGCCAATGAACACCCACACCGTGGTGGTAAGCGCAGAAAGAATCTTGTCGCCGCTACCGAGGATTGCCCCCGTTTCGGCATCGGTGGTCATGACGCTGAAGTTCGCCATGAACGTTTCGGGGTGGAAATGCCCCAGGAACACGATGGCGATGATAGCCGTGAAAATGGGCACCATCTTGGCAATGGTAACCACGGCGTTGATAGCCGCGGCTTCCGTAACGCCACGAGACACCAGCCAGGTATAGAACCAGATGATGCACGATGCGCCAATGATGGAGGGCAGGTTATTGCCCGACTCGAAGATGGGGAAGAAATACGCGAGAGCGCTGAACAGCAGGGCGCTGAAGCTCACGATGCACAGAATGGCGGAAATCCAGTAGCCCCAGGCGCTGCAGAAGCCAATGAAGTGACCAAAGCCTTCGCTCGCATAGCTGTAGATGCCGCCCTTCAGCTTGGGCTTCACGCGGGACAGGCAGAAGAACGTAAGCACGAGGCAGAACACGCCTACGCCGGAAATGCACCAAGCAAGTACGATAGCCTGGCCGTCGGCGCCGTTCGCCGCCATATCGCTGCACAGGCTAAAAACGCCCGAACCAACGATGAGAGTGATGACTGAAGTGATAAGATGGAAGAACCCCATGCCCTGGGGATTGTCGACAGTCTGGTCGACGACAGCTGGTTTACCAGCCATGCAAACTCCTTTATCGGGCTAAGTAAAAGCCGCGCATCTCTTACCCAGCGATATACACAACGGTGAATAGATTACCACACCTTACGTTACAGTTTTGTATATTTTGCCTGCGGTTAAGCATTTGGATAGGTGCGTCTCCACAGCTCAACCCTGTGCAATTCCTCCATGTTCAGACCGCATCCAAGGCCCGCTTCCCCGCCCACGGGGTTCACGACGAGCGACCCCTTTTCCAATACGAAGGGCGGCTCGGTAATGTCATGCTCGAAATAGCGCGACGTATCGGAAATGTCGCCGGGAATGTTCACCCCAGGGAGCATGGCGAATGCCGCATGCAGGCGCTTGCTAATGCCCGTGTCGTACATCCCTCCCATCCATACGGTTACGCCCATGCCACGGGCGCGCTTGTAGAAGTCCAGCGCAGGTTGCACTCCGCCGAACTTTCCTATCTTCATCACCACGCAACGTAGGTCGCGGTGTTCCTTCAGAATATCGTCGAGCTGGGAAGCGTTCGTCCAGCTCTCGTCGAGCGCGATGGGCGTGCGCAAGGTTCGCTGCAAACGCGCCAAGCGCTCGAACAGGCCCTTGGGCCCCACCTGCGGCATATGCTTCGGATCGAGCGGCTCTTCGATGCAGGCCAGATTCAGCGCATCCAGGCGCTTGAGCTCATCCATGTCATCTTCGGTGAAACTCTGGTTCGCATCGGCCAGCAGCGTAAGGTCGGGGAATTCCTCGCGTACCGCAGCAATGGCGCGCACATGACCCGGCTTGACCTTGATCTTCACGCGACGATAGCCCGCCGCAAGCGCATCGCGCACGGCGTCTACCGTTTCGCGCTCGCTGGCGATGCCCACCACGGCGCCACCGGGAGCGCACCCCTCGGGCACGCCCGCAATGGAACCCTCTTCGCTCACGGCATCGCGCGCGCCGATGAGCTGGCGTACGGATAGACCCATGACCTTGCCATACAGATCCCAGAACGCCGATTCCACCGCGGCTGCCGCTAGCGGATGCTTCTGCGCGGCGGGAACGCGCGCAAGCACACGGCTAACCTCGATGGGATGCAGGAACGTATACTTCAAAACCACCGGGATAATCGACTTCTCCAGAACGGGAAGATCGTCGTCGATGGTTTCGGGAAGATACCAATCGGTGGAAAAGGCGACGTCTTCGCCCAGGCCGCAACGGCCCGCCCAGTCGGTAATGCGCACGATAAGCGATTCGCGCTCGCGCACTTTCGTGCGAGCCGTTCGCTGGCCGCCGCCCACCATGGGCTGCTTCACGCGCCAAACGTCGATTTTCACGGCCTCAAGGCGCTCGTTATAGCGCATGCGCAACGCCATGCGGTTCACCTTGCCGATTCCCGTACGCGGAAACTCCGGCAGGACCACGATATGCTTGGGCATGTAGATGCGCGCCAGGCGCGATTGCAGGCTGATGCGCACGGAGTCGGCCATGTCCTGGGCGTTGAAGCCAGGCTCGTATGCCATCTCGCGCGCCTCGGCGAACGCAACGGGGCGACGACCCCAGTCAGGGTCCTCCACGCCGAAGACGAACGCGTCGGTAATGCCCGGGACCTGCAGAATCTTCTTGCGAATCTCTTCGGGATAGACGTTTTCGCCGCCCGAAACGAACATATCGCCCGTGCGTTCCGCAACCTCAACCCTGCCATCCACCAAACGTGCGCGGTCGCCCGTGATGAAGAAACCGTCGGACGTGAAGGCGGCATGCGCATTCAGGTACCCCTTGAACACGCCAGGACCGCGTACGCCCAGCTGACCGAAGCCGTTTTCGTCGGCAGACAAAATGACAACCTGGTAAGGCGCCATGATATTCAACGATGTTGCCCCACCCGGTTCGTAGAGGCGGGAAGCCACATGGCTGCACGTTTCCGTCATGCCATAGCTCGTGTACACATGCGCGTCGAGCGAAGCCGCCTTCTCGAGCGTTGCGCCATTGGGCGCTGCGCCCCCAAGCAGAATGCACTCGTAACGGGGAAGGATTTCCGCCGCATACGAAGAAGCGAGCATGTCCTGCAGCATCTTGTCGACCACCGAAACGTGGGTGCAGCCGTACACGGCCGCATCGCACAGCGTCTGCGTGGCGTCGAAATGACGATACAGAATGAACGGCGTGTCATTCAGAAGCGAGCGAATGAATATCTGCAGGCCACCTACGTGATACATCGGCAGGGTAAGCTGCCAAGACCCCTCACCGGGCGCATTCAGGCAGCGATTCGACGCAGCCGCGGCGCCCTGCAAGTTAGCCCACGAGAGCTCGGCCGCCTTCGGGCGACCCGATGTGCCCGAAGTGAACATGACCACGGCACGCGCATGGCCATCGAACGCGCCGCTCCCCCGCTGCGCCCAATGGACGAGCTGCGCGGGATCGACATGCGATGAGGCGATGAGACCCATGACGTCGTTTTCGCCGAGCACGCGCATATTCGATACGCCCAGCGCATGTTCGGCAGCGCGCACGCGGTCCTTCTTCTCTTGCGAAGTGAGACGCGCGTTCAGCGTGACCACGGCGAATCCGCCATACGCAGCTGCCAGCAGCAAGTACAGGAACGCGGGCGAGTTGCCCATATCGCTAGCCACCACCCCTCCGCGGTGAATATCGGCCGCTTCCAGAGCCATGCCCAAGCGCGCGGCGCTCTTTCGCACCTGCGCGCAGTTAACCTGGGCATACTCCGACGACGCGTCGATAAAACACGGAGACTGGGGCGCTTTGGCGATACGCTCCTCGATATGCTGCAGAATCGTTGCAGTCATCGCTCATGCACACTCGTTTTCACGTGAAACACCGGCAGATCCTAGGGAAACTTGGGGAACTGCTTGAAGTCGGGCTTGCGCTTTTCCTTGAACGCGTCGCGGCCTTCCTTGGCTTCGTCGGTGGTGTAATACAGCAGCGTCGCATCGCCGGCCAGCTGGGCCAGACCAGCATAGCCATCGGTTGCGGCGTTGAAGCTCGCCTTCATGAAACGCAGGGCCGTGGGGCTCCACTGCATCATCTCGCGCGCCCAGGAAACGCATTCCGCTTCCAGCTCGTCGAAGGGAACGACCTTGTTGACCATGCCCATCTCGAGCGCCTCGGCGGCCGTGTACTGGCGGCAGAGGTACCAGATTTCGCGAGCCTTCTTCTGGCCAACGATGGCAGCCAGGTACGAAGCGCCATAACCAGCATCGAAGCTGCCGACCTTCGGGCCCGTCTGGCCGAACTTGGCCGTATCGGCCGCAAGCGACAGGTCGCACAGCAGGTGCAGGATGTGGCCGCCGCCGATGGCATAGCCGTTGATCATGCCGATGATGGGCTTGGGCACGATGCGCATGAGGCGCTGCAGGTCGAGTACGTTCAGGCGCGGGATGTTGTCCTCACCCACGTAGCCGCCATTGCCGCGAATCTTCTGGTCGCCGCCGCTGCAGAACGCCTCATCCTCGTGCCTGCCGCCATGGTTGGCGCCCGTGAGGATGATGACGCCGATTTCGGCATCGTCACGCGCGACGGAAAACGCGTCGTACATCTCGTTGACGGTTAGAGGGGTGAACGCATTGCGGCGCTCGGGTCGGTTGATGGTGATCTTCGCGATGCCATCGAACGTCTCGTAGACGATTTCGCGGTACTCCTTACCGCGCTTCCACTCGAAATCGCTCATAGCCTACCTTCCTATTCCACGCCCCGCGCTCGGTTGAGCAGCTGGGCAAATTCACCTGGTTGTTCCATATGCACGTTATGCCCGCAATCGAAGAAGTCGACGGCAACGCCAGCCGCTTCCGCGGCGCGGGCCTTGCGTGAGTATTTTTCATCTTTCGAGCCAGCCACATACAGCACGGGCATGGGCAGCGACACCATCATATCCAAAGTGCGTTCCTGAAGGGGCATGTTCTGCACGCCCCCATCGCGCAGTTGCGCGGCAAGCGAGTGCGGGTCTTGGGCCAAGCGCATCGCACGCTGCGTACGCTGCACCTCTTCAGGCTGGTTGAGCTGGGAGGAAAAGAGCGGCAGGCGCTCCCACCATTCCACGATTTCCTCGATGGATTCGGATGCTTCCATCTGGCGCGCCCATTCGAGGTTACGCGCAGCATAGCGCTCGCGCACGTCCTCGCTCACGCAGCCCAGGCCAGCGCTTTCCAGCACCAAGCCCGCAAGCGATTCGGGATAGAGTCGCGCGTATTCCAGCGCAACGCGCCCACCCATGGAATAGCCCACGAGCAGCACGCCCAGCGCACCCGTTTCGTCGAGTATGCGCTCGACCGACTGGTGAACCGATTGAGCAAGCTCGGGAAGCGAATAGCCAGAAGCATCGCGCACGTAATCGAGGGCGTACACGCCTTCGGGACGCATGCGCTCCAGCACGCTGTTCCAGGTACGCGAATCCTGCATGAAGCCATGCAGGAGAACTACTGGCAGAGACACGATGCGATTCGCCTACCAGTAACGCGCGTAACGGTTTTCCACGCCCGCCAGGGGAAGCGAGACATCGATGATGTTGATGCCCGGCTCGCCCAGGAAGCTCTCGTAGATGCGACGGAAGTCATGCACGCTGCTCACGCGGCGGTACCCAGCGCCAAACGCCTGCGCAAGATGCTTGCAATCGACGTTCTGCGGCGTAAGGAACAAGCGCCCGAAGTACTCCTCGGTGGACTTCTGCGGAAGCATGTCGAAGATCGCGCCACCGTTATTGTTCAGAAGCACGATGATGATGGACGGTACGGGGCCATCGTGGCGGATTTCGCGAATATGCATCTCGTTCTGCAGCGAGAGCGCGTTTGCGTCATGCAGAAACGCCAGGTCACCCGTGAGGACGGTGGTCTGCTTATACGCCTGAGCCGCGCCGATGGCAGAGGAGAGCGTGCCGTCGATACCGTTCAGGCCACGGTTGCAGAGCACGCGGATGCGCTTGTCGGACTTGCAGTAGAACGTATCGAGCGCGCGGATGCTCATGCTGTTCGCGCTGAACAGCAGCGAATCCTCGGGGATGAGCGACATCATCTTGGCGACGTAGGCTCCCTCGAAGTCATCGGCTCCCACGCGGCTGGGCACCGACGTGATGCGCTCGCGCGCTTCGTCGTTGGCAGCCATCCACTCTTCCACTGCCTTCACGCTTGCGGCGCTCTTGGCGCGCACGCCAATCATGCCGGCGGCGAACACCACGGGCAGCGCATGCACGAACAGCGAGGTGCTGGCGGAGTAATCGCGCGTATCGCGCATGTCGACGGCAATCTGCGTGGGATTCATTTCCTGCAGCGCCATGAAGCAGCGCTTGGAAACGGGCCAGCGGCCGAAGCGAATGACAACATCCACGCGAGGAGCTTCCCCACCGAATACCGTGTCGTAGTTGTCGATAATATACGGGTCGTCGACGCTGCGCAGACCGGAAAGCGGGTCGGCCAGAAGCGGGATGTGGCATTTATGGGCGAACTCGAGCAATACCTGCACGTCTTCGTCGTTATTGCAGGTACCCTCGCCGCACAGGGCGATGGTGCGTTTGCCGTGGAACACCTTGAAGATGCCGCGAGCATCGCCGGGGCGCAGGCCCTGACCGGGCACAACCGTGGGAGGAAGCGGATTCACGACCGCATCCCCCTTGCTGCGCGCAGGCTTCAGGGGCTCGTCGAATGGGAAGTTGATATGCACGGGGCCGCCGTCGCAGCTTGCCGCACCGGGAACGGAACCATGGGCGGCAACGCATGCCTCGAGGGCAGTCTGACGGGCGAACGCAAGTGCTTCGTCGGTGGCCGCAGGCTGCGGCATCTGGACGAACTTCTTCACGTGGTCGCCGAACATCTTCAGCTGATCGCAGGTCTGGGGCGCTCCCAGGCCCTGCAGGCGCGAGGGGCGATCGCCCGAGAGAAGCAGCAGCGGCACGCGGCTCGCCTCCGCTTCCAGCACGGCGGGCATCCAGTTGCCCACGGCCGTGCCGCTCGTGCAGATAACGGCAACGGGCTGGCGCTTCGCCTTGGCCAGTCCAAGCGCGAAGAACGCGGCACCGCGCTCGTCGACATCGACGTACACGCTGCTGAAGCGCTCGAACGCCTTCATGGCGAGGCCCGTGGAACGGGAACCGGGGCTGATGACGTAATCGGTGATGCCGCAACGCTCCAGCTCCGAGAAGAACGCATCCAGGTATTCAGAGGTGATTTCCGCGGGTTCGGTGGGAACGACGCGCGGCTCGCGCACAGGCGCAGGCTCGGGCTCTTCCTTCACCGCCGCAACGGGGGCAGCGGTATGAGCGCCCTGGGGCTCCTCTTCCTGCTGCGGTTCAGGCGCGGAAACGGGCTCGACAGGCTGGGGCTTCGCGGCGGGAGCCGCAACAGGCTGCGCAGCGGGAGCGGCCTGCACGCTGGCGGATGCCTGCGGAGCAGCGGCGCGAGCGGCAGCTTTCGACTGCGCATGCGCGGCAACGGCCGATGCGGCGGTTACGGCCGCGGCAGTCGCTTCGGCGCGACGCATGGCAGCCATGGCGGCGCGGCGGGCCTCGTCGGCCTCACGTTCGCGACGCGACATGGGAACCTGCTGAGACTTGGTGGACGGAGGCATCGTGTAGCCAGCCCCATCGGATACCGACGGAGAGTAGCTACGGCCGCGTTCGCGCGCGATAGCCTTGGCAGCAGCCTCGATGATTCCCTGATCGATCGAGATTTTCCTTGCTGGAATTGGTTGCGTTGCGTCTTCCATTAGTCCCTATCTTCCCCATCAAACGCCGAAAGAATGGTTTTAAGCTTCAAATTTATCTCATCGTATTCCGAATCGGCATCGCTGCCGGCCACGATTCCGCAACCTGCATACACATAGCCGTCTTCCCCGTCGAACACGCCGCAGCGAATGGCCACCGAAAACGACCCATTGCCGTCGCCGTCGACGTAGCCCACCGACCCGCCAAAGAACCCGCGATTATAGGGTTCCACCCGACGAAGGAGCATCATGGCCTCGCCCACAGGCGTTCCCGACAAGGCGGGAGTGGGCGAAAGCTGGCCGGCGAGGTTCTGCACGCTGCGACCCTCCATCATCTTCGCCGCGACGGGCGTATGCAGGTGCTGCACATGCTGCAGAGGCTTGATGATGGGAGCAGCGGGAATATCGACATCGTGACAATTGCGCTCGACAACCGAGCGAATGAAATCGACCACGAACGCATGCTCGCGTCGGTTCTTGTCGTCGGAAAGCAGCTCGTTCGCCAAGGCCTCGCGTTCTTCCGCAGAAGAACCCACGCCAATGGTGCCCGCGAGACATTCGCTCTGGATGTGCGTGCCGCACTTGCGCACGAGCAGCTCGGGCGTGCATCCGCAGAAGAACACGTCGCCATAGCGATACATGAACACGGTGCCACGCGCTGATCCGTCGATGAGATTCACCAGCAGGTCTTTGCTGGAAAAGGGCGTGGAGGCATGCAGGGGCAGGCGACGCGAAAGCACGGCCTTCGACACGCGACCCGATTCGATGGCGGCAAGCGTGTCTTCCATCTCGCGATGCCATACGTCACGCGAATCGCTGCCAAGCTGATACTCGATGGTGCGGCGCGTGCGTGCGGGAGCCGACTTGGCCTGGCGCACGAAACGCTGCACACGACCCTCGTATACGGGGCCGAGGCTGTTCACCTGCAAGTACGTACCCGTTTCGTTCCGCAGCAAGACGACTTCGGGAACCATGAAACGCAACTGCGGAAACGACGAGAACATCTCGTCGGCAGGAGCAGGGTTTTCCGCGTCGAAACGCTGGAACGTGAACATCACGGGAGGAATGGCCTGCGAGCCGCAGGAAACGTATTCCGTTTCCGATGCGGAGCAGAGAGCGATGCAACGGCCCAGGCCGAACAGGCGCGACGGGCCGGATTTATCGTAGTAAACGAACTGGTCGGTGAACCCTTTTTGGAGCTGGCAGAATGCATCTACGATGTCCGCACCCAAAGGCAATGCGTACGTGTAGATTTTTGCCATGAACCGCCCCTATCGCTCGAACCACGTTACCCATTCTAACATTGATACGGTACGGCCGATGGCACAGCGTCGGTGGCGCGCAAGCTGCAAACAACAAGCGCATCCACGGCATTAGCGAGACAGCAAACCCAGCAGATTTTCCGGGCTATGCAGCATGACATCGGCGCCTTCCGCAAGCAGAACGGGTTCGGGATTGTACCCCCACGAAACGGCGGCGGCAAGTACCCCCGCACGCTTCGACACTTGAACGTCAACAGGAGAATCGCCCACGTACACAGCCTCTTCAGGAGCGACGCCCAATTCCTCGAGCGTCTTCAGGAGGCCCTGCGGGTCGGGCTTGCGCGGAAAGTCGGCGCATTCGCCATGAACGGCATCGAAGACGCCCGGGAAGTACTTATCGGTGACTTCCTTCGTGGCAGCATCGAACTTGTTGCTGAGCACCGCGACCTTCACGCCCATGCGCTTCAGAGCGTCGAGCGTAGATGCCATGCCCTGATAGGGCTTCGTCTTCTGAAAGCCAAATTGCGGATACAACTCGCGCCAGCGATTGAGCACCGCCACGCGAAGCTCCTCGCTAGACTGATGGGGCACCGCCTGGTCGATGAGCGCACGCGCGCCCGCGCCCACGTAGCTGAGGATGTCCTTGGTCGTATGCTGAGGCAGCCCA
>NZ_JAZZJS010000050.1:0-2226 GCF_056180635.1 Denitrobacterium sp.
CTACATTCTTCCAAACGCAGCTGAAACCAAGATCGTCGTCACGATGAACATCCGCGAGCTGCTGCATTTCTTCACCGTACGCTGCTGCAACCGCGCGCAATGGGAGATTCGCGAGCTTGCTTGGAAAATGCTCGAGCTCGCCCGTCCGACAGCGCCGTTCATCTTTGCCGAAGCTGGCCCGAGCTGCGTCCGCGGCGCCTGCCCTGAAGGCAAGATGACTTGCGGAAGCCCCTATCCCCGCGCCAAGCGGAGCTAGACGGCACCGCCAAAGGTTATTTGCTCACATCTCTCATGCCATCCGCCCGGCTCAAGGGTGCGTATACCCCTGAGCTGGGCTGCTTTTGACGCAAATAATAATCTGCTTATACTACTCTCACGGACCTTCCGATCGTCCGCCCAGCTCATCGGCGGGGCGCTCGGCCTACGGCTGCTCGCGTTTTGGAATGATTCAAGTCAGTGGCTGCGCAAGCGGCTACGCACCCTGCCGCCGAGCCGGGCTCCCCGGATGCGAATGACAGCGTTAAGGGGTATTCGCGCTGGCCTTCCGATCGCCCGCCCAGCTCATCGGCGGGGCGCTCGGCCTACGGCTGCTCGCGTTTTGGAATGATTCAAGTCAGTGGCTGCGCGAGCGGCTACGCGCCCTGCCGCCGAGCCGGGCTCCCCCGGCTCGAATTGAAACGCTTCCCCTGGAGAAGCGTCCCATCTCTGCTGTGAGTGTGATTCTTCCCCTGCTCGCGCGGGCCCTCCGATCGTCCGCCCAGTTCAGCGGCAGGGCGCTAGGCCTACAGCTGCTCGCTATTAAAAAATATTTTAAATCAGTGGCTGCGCAAGCGGCTACGCGCCCTGCCGCTGAGCTGGGCTTCCCGGATGCGAACTGAAGCATCCTGCTCTGGCGAGAAGTTCGCTGGGTTTTCTGCGTCGAGCTGCGCAAGCGGCTACGCGCCCTGCCGCTGAGCTGGGCTTCCCGGATGCGAACTGGAGCGTCCTGCTCTGGCGAAAACTCGCTGGATTTCCCTCGTCGAGCTGCGCAAGCGGCTACGTGCCTTGCTGCTGAGCTGGGCTTTCCGGGTGGGATAGCAGCCAGCTGGGCTTGCATCGGGTCTATTCCTGTGCGCCTGTTTTGATGCCAATCGTGTATCATGGTGGCATGTTTTATCCAGATTGGTACAAGCATATATCCGCGCGGTTTCGCGGCGAGACGGCCTCCCAGGTCATCAACATGCTCGACCGTACGCTCGTCATGGCGGTGGCCATCGCCTATTTCATCATGCTTGCCGTGCTCGTGGCATCGGGCGACTTCAGGTTCATAAAGGCCATCGTCGTCCCAGCGTTCACGTTTGCGCTCGTCACGTTCCTGCGCGAACGCATTAACGCTCCGCGCCCATACGATCTCTACGATATCGACCCCATCATCGTGAAGGACACGTATGGGAAATCGCTCCCAAGCCGCCACGTTGCAAGCGCGGCCATCATCGCCTTCGCACTTGCATGGGTGCACCTCGACTGGGGCGTGCTCGGCATCGTGGCATGTGGCACCGTCGCATTCACACGCATCGTGGGCGGCGTGCATTTCCCCAAGGACGTCGCGGCCGCCATCGGCATCGCAGTGCTCTGCGGCCTTGTGGGATTCGTCATCATCCCAGGGTGACAAACCCGTCGAGAATACAGCCTGTAACGCTGCGCCTGTTTCACGCACGCAGGCTCCGTTCCCCGACTTCGCGCATGCATGTGCTTGAATTCCGCAGGATATGGCGTATGATTGTTCAGGTTTAATAGATTACGGGCTAAGCGCTCGTCTGGTGCGAAAGAGTTGAACATGGAAGATTCCCCCATCATTATCATCGCTATCATCGCAGCATTCATCGGCGCGATTGCAGCCGTCATCATCGTCTTGGGCTTGCTTGGACTTCTTGGCACGCAAGGTTTCCTCGGAATCTAGCATTCTTCGACCAAACGATTCAAAAGCCCGCCGGCATTCATGAACCGGCGGGCTTTTTCTTGTTGTGCGCAATGGGGCGTGAGCGGCGGGGGCGATTCCCCATCGCGTCCCTTTCCAAAAACGCGTCTATTCACCCAGATAAGGCAATCCTGTCGCCTTGTCGATGAGCGGCTTTCCGAGGCGGGCAAGCTCGGCGGCAAGCGCCTCTACGAGCAGTGGGAGCGCCTCCTTCACGGCAGGCGTCAAGTCCTCGGTGAGTATTTCCGGCTCGGTGTTTTCCACCTGCA
>NZ_JAZZJS010000051.1:0-19942 GCF_056180635.1 Denitrobacterium sp.
CCACGAGTGCAAGCGAGCGCGATAACCTGAAGCGCTTGGGCTGGAGGTACGAGGGCATCGGCTGGTACGGGCTGTAGCCCTTATCCCCCTTGGTCTATCCCGGGGCCAATCCGCGTCCCCCTGCAATCGGTGGTTGCGCTACAGCCCGTCCCATCCGTGCGGGACCTCTTGGAAACCGGGGGCCACTTGGGAGCTGTCGCACGGGCGGATGCGCTTCGCTGTCCGCCCTGCCGCGACTAGATTCCGCTCGCCGGGTCGTGAGGTCGCCGTACGGGTGCCCGCGCCCGTGAGGCGATTCCCGATCGAGAAAGCACGCCCCAAAGCGCGCGTTTCTGGGGGGGCAGAAGCGGATTGGGTAGCGCTGCGGGGCGGGGGATGCCCTTGGGGCACTCTGAAAGCAAACAAAAAGGCCCAGCTCAGCTGGGCCCGATTTTTCGCCTTGGGCGAAAAATCCAAGTATATGCATGAAGCAGCGAGCGCACGAGCGTAGGTTTCGGCCCGTGCGGGCCCAAACCCACGCGAGCAGCGGAGCGGGTGCCCCAAGGGCATACCCCGCCCCGCAGCGCGGACGCTAAATCATGAAGAATGCCACCAGGAACGCAGCCGACGTACCCCACATGAGCGGATGCACTTCCTTGAAGCGACCCATGGCGAACATCACGAAGCAGTAGAAGATGAAGCCGAAACCGATACCGTCGGTGATGGAGTAGGTCATGGGGATGCCAGCGATCGTCAGGAACGACGGGATGGCCATCGCGGGGTCCTTCCAATCGATATCCGCAATCGAGCTCATCATCAGATAACCAACGACCACCAGGGCACCGCAGGTAGCGGAGCTGGAAATCATGCCGATGATGGGAGCCAGGAACGCGCACAGCACGAAGCAGACGGCAACTACCACGTTGGAAAGGCCCGTACGAGCACCAGCGGCAGCACCGGCGGTAGATTCCGCGTAGCTCGTAATGGAGCTTGCGCCAATCCAGCCACCAACGGCAGCGGCGATGGAGTCGACAACCAGGATCTTGCGCAGGCCGATGATGCGGCCGTTATGCTCGGCGAAACCAGCCTTCTCGCCCACGGCGAACACGGTGCCGATGGTATCGAAGAAGTCGCTCATGATCATACTGAATACGAACATCAGCAGAACGGGCTCCAGGAACACCTGCAGAATGGCAATGGTGCCTTCAGGCGTAGTCTGAATAGGAGCAGCAAAAGCGCTGAAGTCCAGGCCGAAATTCCAATCGGTAGGCAGCACGGTAACGCCCAGCGGAATGCCCACGATCGTGGAAATGAGAATGGACCACATGAGGGCACCGCGTACCTTCAGCACGGTAAACCCGATGGCTAGCACGATCGACAGGATAGACACCACGGCCACAGGCTGGCGAATGCTACCCATGGTGATGAGCGAAGCGCTGCTATCCACGATAAGGCCGCCGCCCTTCAGGCCAATAAAGGCGATGAACAGGCCAATACCGATGCCGATGGCATGCTGCAGGCTGGTGGGAATGGCGTTCAGGATGGCCTCGCGCAGGCCAAACGCAACCAGCAGCAGAATGACCAGGCCTTCCAGCAGCACGCACGCCATGGCTACGCGCCAGTCGACGCCCGTACCCAAGCAGATGCTATATACAACAACAGCGTTCAGACCCATGCCCGTAGCCAGGGCAACGGGGCGGTTAGCAACAAGGCCCATGATCAGCGTCATGATAGCCGCACCGAAGCACGTAGCCGTGAGCGCCGCGTTAAACGACATACCCACCAGCTGCAGCATAGCCGGGTTGACGGCGACCACGTACGCCATGGTAAGAAACGTCGTCAGACCAGCTATAACCTCCGTTCGCACACTCGATCCACGAGCGGAAATCTTGAAGAACTCGTCCATTACCTAACCTTCCAAATTCAAGACTCTAAAAACGGAGAAATTATAGCCCTATTGCAACGGAAGGGAAACAATACGAGAGTGCGAAAGCAACGAGAATGCATCTGTGATTCTCGCAAGAACGAGTATGCGAAAGCTAAAACCACGCGCGACGTCCGGAAACGTACGTCGCGTTGAACTCTTCGGGAGAACGCATGAGGTAGATGACGCCCTCCACAAAACCGATAACGGCCATCGCCCCGGCGGAAATGCCGAAGCTCACAATGCCCAGCACGAGAGACATGCCCATCATCATGAGGCCCGCGCCGAAATACCCAAGGTAGAACTTGTGCAGCCCCAGGCAGCCACACAGCAGAGCGAGCACTCCCGCGACGATATGGCTCCTATGGATGGCGTAGCTTTGGTCACTCATCGGAATCGCCTCCGTTTCTGCGCTTTCCGCCCAACGCCATAATACGCTCGCGGAACAGAATGCCCAGCAGCGCCAGCACGCCCACAATGGCGAACACCACGATGCTCATGGCGAGATTGCCCTCGGCCAGGCCCGATGCCGCCAACGTGGACATCAGCACGCCCGGAATGCGCGCGAGCGTGGTAATGGCCAAATAGCGCCCCACCGGCATCTCGGTAAGGGGCACCAGGTACGTGAACACGTCTTTCGGCAAGCCGGGAATGAGGAACAGGATGAGCACCATGGCGTCGAGCCTGCCGCTTGCCTCGAACGCGCGGAAGCGGTCGAGATGCTTCGTGGGCACCATGTCTTCCACGAAGGGCTGGCCCAGCCGATGCACGATCTGGTAGATGATGCAGCTGGAAATGAAGCAGCCCACCAGGATGATAAGCGCTCCGAACCAGGGGCCGTAGAGCATGCCGGCGGCGATCTGAACCACCTCGCCGGGAATGAACGCCACGATGACCTGAAGCAACTGCATTGCAAGCAGAATGCACACGCCAAATGCGCCAGCATTCTGAACCTTGGCGATCACGCGCTCGAGGCCGCCCTCTTCGAACATCTCGCCAATGTAGGGCCAGACGGCGGCCACCGCCGCGATGGACACCACGAAGAACGCGAGCAAGCCCAACAGCTTGAAGACGTCGGACGTGGGAATAGAGCGGCCGAACAGGCGCACCTCGCCTCTATCCTGCGTTTTCTTCCCCTGCTTGCGCTTCGAATCGCGTCCCATAAACCCCAACTACTTCACTACTTGCTTTTCGGCGTGTCGTCG
This sequence comes from Denitrobacterium sp., assembly GCF_056180635.1. Taxonomy (NCBI): domain Bacteria; kingdom Bacillati; phylum Actinomycetota; class Coriobacteriia; order Eggerthellales; family Eggerthellaceae; genus Denitrobacterium; species Denitrobacterium sp. Next base: position 3,109 of record NZ_JAZZJS010000051.1, read on the forward strand.
CTAACCGCCTTGTCGTACTCTTCCTTGAAAGCGGAGAACATGCCCTTCGCGCGCGTGAGCTGGCGCCCCGTAAGGAACGCGCCCTTGTTCACCGCATCGCCCGTGGCCTTCGCGGCCTTCTTCGCAGCGGGCTTGGCAGCTTCCGCCACCTCGCGAATCTTCTCCTGCGCGATGGCCGCCTGCTCACCGGCCGTCTGGGCCAGCCCTCCCTCGCTTTCAAGATTGAAGATATCATCCGAAACGAGAATAGCGCCGGTCTGCGCATCGTCTTCATCGGGTTCGCCCACCTGCTGCTGCGTGGCAACAGCCACGCCTCCCAGCCCCAGGCGGAATCCGCGAATCATCTTCGAGGGAATGACGGTGCGACCCAAAAGCGCTGCGTCAAGCGTGCCCTTATCGGGGCGCAAGGCGACAATCTTACCGCTAGACTGCAGGAACTCGATATCGCCAACGGTGCCGCACGGCTTGCCGCCCACCGTGAGGATGGGCATGCGCTCCCAGATGGTGCAGCGATCCCAGTCGAGGCCGAGGCGCTTGATGGCCGGACGGCCGCACGCGTATTTGTCCTCGTCGTGGATGCGGATGCGCCCATCTTCCATCTCGAAGCCATCGAGCGCCACGAATTCGTCCTTGCGGCGGAACATGAGCGCCAGGTCGGGACGCTTCACCAGGAAGCCCACGCAGCGCTTCTCGGTTGGATGGAATACGAAATAGCGCACCTTGCCAACGTACTTGGTGCCGGTTTTCCCACCCACGACACGCGTGCCGGAAAGCGCTTTGGTGCTATACGTTCTTGCCGCCATGCGGACCCCCAGACAATCGCAAAGCGGCACCCCCGTAGAGGTGCCGCTTCAGAAGAAACGCTACAAACTACTCTTCGGAAGAGCCTTCGATTTTCGCCTGATCTGCCTCTTCGGCATCGGCGGCTTCGGCGTTGGCAACTTCGGCTTCCGCCTCGATGGGCTCGGCGGGAGCTTCGGCTTCCTTGGCCTCTTCAGCATTCTTGGCCACCTGCGCCGCAATGCGTGCGCGGGCTGCGTCGATCTTCTCGCGCAGCTCGTCGTTGCGCTCGGTGAAAACGGGCTTCACGTTGCCCGTTGCCGTGCGCATGCGATCGGAAACGTCGTTGATGGCGCCCTGGGCCGCTTCAGAAGCCTGGCCGTACACGGTGCGAGCGCTTGCGCTGGCATTGTCGTACGCAGCCTGGCCCTTCACCTTCACGTCGGCGTAAATCTGCTGACCGCGAGCCTGAGCTTCTGCTCCGAACTGCTGAGCGTTGCCCCAAACATCGGTGGCCTTATCCGCCACCAGAGCGCGCGTTTCCACGCCCGGACGCGGAGCGTACAGCAACGCGAACGCTGCTCCGATGCCTGCACCTGCTACAAACCATCCGAATTTACCACTCATTGCTGCCTCCTATTCACCGATGCACGGTCGCAGTGCCAATGTAGCGCCTCAAGGGCTTTCAGCCATTATAGAATACTCTTCGCAGATGAGACCCGAGGTTTACAAGTCGTAACGAACGATTGGGACCGCAAAGATAGCCTTTATCCCACAGGCGTGCGAAACACCCGCGAGCGCAATATAATTTTCAGTATGGGCATTGCAGAAGAAACAGCTCCTTCCCTTTCGCCCTACCTCACCAAGATAGGCGCTTGGGCATTCTCGATTGGCTGCAGCATCGGCTGGGGCTCGTTCGTCGTGACCTCAAGCGGCTACCTGCGCCAGGCCGGCGTATGGGGCAGTTCGCTCGGGCTTATCCTGGGCGCCATGCGCGCGATGATCGCAATGGCGCTCCTCTTTTCGGTGGGCATTGCGGGAACGTTCGTGGCCAGCCTATTCGCGCTGGATTGACCCCTCGATGGGCTTCCTCTCGCCCGCGCAGTTCATCCCCGTGCTCGAGGAAGCGGGACTGCTTTACAAGGTCGACATGCACATGATCGAGTGCGTAATCGAGGATTTCGCGCGCAAGCGGAACAAGGGCATGCCCATCGTCCCCGTTTCGGTGAACATCTCCATGGACGACCCGAAGAAATTCGACGTCGTCGAGGAGATTTCCAAACGCGCGGACAACGCAGGCGTCGACCATTCGCTGCTGCACATCGAGTTCACCGAATCGGCTGCGAAATCCTACAAGGCTACTTCTTCGCGAAGCCCATGTCGCTACCCGACATCGAGGCGTGGTACCGCGAGCGCTCCTAGGCCTGTCCAATTTGCAGGACAGGCAAAGCGGTGAATTGCCGTACAATCACTAAACGTACAGCAGGGGATTCAACTTGGCTGCAGCCAGCCAAAGCATCATGAGACCCCTGCATTCCGACAAGAAAATGGCGGGTCGTAGCACAAGGAGCAGTGCCCTTGAACACGAGGAGATCCACGTGCAGATCGTGGCGCCCGCCCCAGCTCAGGCAACTACTTAACTTCGTTCCTCAAACCTGCGACGATAGCTTCATTCACCTCTCGGCGCATTGAGCCAAACGCACAGACCATGGCCCAAGAGCGCGAGGCTCGTAAAATCAAGCCGCAGGAAAGTGGTAGCAAGTTTTGGAGCAGTTTCATCCTGACTGGCAATCAAACATGTAGCTGTCGCTGTCGAGCACGTACAAGTTTTGGAGCAGCACCACCTTGCCTGGAGGACGGCCCAAACCCAGCACCCCGTCAACGGAAAAGCAAAACGCCCGCAGCCCTACTCCCCCTTCAGGCGCGCATCCACCTTAATGGCGGCAAACGCCGCGATTAGCGAAAGCACGAAAAACGCCGCGAGCACGGCAAGAGCTGCTTGCATACCCCACTGCTCGGCCATGAAACCAGTAAGCGCCGTAAACGCGAAACCGCCCACACCCGTCGCCGCCGTGATCATGCCCGTTGCCGTGGCCGTGCGCTTCCCCGCAAACGGTACCATCATGGCAAGCACGCTGGGGTAAATCGCCCCGCTAGCCAGACCCAAAGGCACAACGAGCAGCATAACGATCCAGCTGCTGGAAGAAAGCGCGATTGCGCCCGCAATGCAGGGAATGGCGATAATCGATGCCACGAGAATCTTTTTCGCATGATGCGAGAAACGACCCACCAGCAGGCGCGACGGAATCATGACGGCCCAGTACAACGATAGCGCCATCTTGCCCGTGGAGGCATTGAACGTCTCCTCGAACAGCGTATCGACGAAGAACGCGAAGCCATTCTCGAACCCCACGTAGATGCACATAATCACGCAGAGCAGCAGAATGCCGCCCACGATAAAACGCCCCACCGACACGCGCTCTTCCGTGGCAATGGGTTCCTCGCGCGGGGCGTCGCCTGCCTTGGCGATACCCACAAGGGCAATAATCGTGCCTACTCCCAGGAACACGAACAGCGCGCGCCAGCCCACGCCCAAATCGAGGAGGGCCGTAACGGCAAGCGGGGCGACAACGGCCCCAAGCGCGTACATCGAGGTAATGTAGCCAATCTTGCGCTTGCCCGTACGCGGATATGCATCGGCCAACGTGGCTATAGCCGTGAACTGCATGGTGCTCGTGGTAAGGCCCAGCAGGAACATACTACCCACGAAGAAATCGCTTCGCCGCGTAACCAGCACCAACACCGCCGCAACAAGTTGCACCGCAAGCACGATCTTCATGCTCTTCCCCTTGCCCACGCGGTCGACCCAAGCACCCAGCAGCAACGGAGCCAGCATATCGGCAAGAAGCTCCACGGCCGCAAAAAGGCCCATCGACGTGGTAAGCAAGTCGTATTCCTGCCCAATGCTCCACAGGCTTGCCTGGTAGCCGCCCGATTCGAAGCCATTAACGAAAATAATCAGGAATAGAACGACGCAAAGGATATCCCAATGCGCCCTGCGTGCGATAGCGCGTTCGTCTTGCATAGCGGACCCCCTAACCCGGCTAGCATTGCACTCCATGGTAGCAGGTTTTCCCACCGCGCCACTTGCATCTATCTTTTGCGACCGAACTGATGCTGTCCGAAAATGCGGACAGGTTCCCACGTAAAATGACGTATCATCTACTCGTACGCTGCGCGAGACAAAAGCGCACAGTGAAATCACCGAAACAAAAGGAACAGCCATGACAACCGAACTGCAGCATTTCAGCGAATGGACCTTCTTCCAGGAAGTGCAGCCCACGCAGGAAATTCTAGACATGCTCGTCGCGGGCGAGAACGCCTGCGCCGCCTTCAAAACGATTCGCGACGTCGCCGTATTCACCACTCATCGTCTTATCGTGCGCGACTCGCAGGGCCTTACCGGCAAGAAGGTCGAAACGTATTCCCTGCCCTGGAAAGCCGTGAACATGTGGTCCGTCGAAAACGCCGGCATGCTCGACCTCAACTCCGAGGTAGAACTCTGGACGCGCGCCGGCCACATCAAGATCAACCTCAAGAGGGGTGCCGACGTCAACCGCATCAACGGCCTGCTCTCGGCATTCGTCCTCTCTTCTTCCTAATCTCTTTGCCGCTTTCAGCCCCTACCAGCCCACGGCTCCTTTCTAACAACACCAAGGGGCTTTAGGCGCTTCATATGCAACGAACCGCGCTTCAGTGGGCTGGGCGCGGTTCGTTGCTATTCTGGCTATTCAATTGTCGGCGAAGGCGGACGCCCGGCATGAAGCCGGAATACACTCGCCCACCCCAAACCATTACTGCTTTGCAGCGTCCTTCAGGGCGATAGAGGTAATGCCGCACGCGATGCCGCCGATCACCCACGACATCCAGAAGTACGAGCAAATGGTAGCAGCCGCAACATTGCCGCAATCGGCCGCCGCCTTCGACCCGAACAGCATGAGCAACGCGATGGCCGTGGCCACGAGCATGATAATGCCGCAGATGCGATCGGAACGAGGATTTTCCCGCTGGCGCATCTCCTCGGCGCATTCCTTGTTGTACTTGTCGACGTCCATCATGCCGTGCACGATGCCGCCGCGAATAAGGCACCACACGCCTGCAGCAATAAGGAAGAACATTCCCGCAGCGCCAACGTCCTCGAAACGCTCATTCGACGAGGCGCCGAAGAACGAAACCAGAACCACGCCCAGCAGAATGAGCACGATGCCAACGGTGAGATAACGTGCAAAGCTGCGCTGCTCGGCATTCTTCTGCTCCGCCGTGTAGAAGTCCTCCACGAACGGATGCGCCTTGGCGAACGCAGCGTACTCCACACTCGCGGGCAGGATAAAGATAAGGCCCGCAGCAACGAACAAAATGACAGACGCCGGAACGAACGCATCCTCCATCCAGCCTTCGAGGAACGTGCCGGCAAGCACGGCCAGGGCCACGCCCACGATAATGAGCGCCACGCCCGTGGCAATGGCAAGCGAGAACTTGCGCATCAGGGCATCGTAGCCACACACGTCTTCCGCCGGCATGCCCTCGGGAATCACTTCGCTCGGGTTCACCGAGCGCTCGGAAAGATCACCCGACACGAGTTCGTCGAGCGTGCAATCGAAGATGTCGGCCATCCTCATGAGCTTATCGACCTCGGGCGTGGACTGCCCGCCCTCCCACTTCGCCACCGACTGACGCGACACGCCCAGCAGCATGGCGAGCTGCTCCTGCGTCATATTGCGCTGCTGGCGCAGGTGCAGCAGATTATCCCTGAAATTCACTTTGGTCTCCTTCGCGAGTTATTACGTACTTCGTTGCGCGCATCCCACACAATGCGGTTGCGACTGCGAAAGCACTACCAACTATGCTTATCAAATTCCCCGTTTCTAGGCAACCATCAGTTGCAATCCCAGTTCAGAAGGCATTTTCAAAATTCGGATTAGTACGCTGTGCCATGTCCACGCAACGCGGCAACGTGATACCCTATCTACGCAGAGCCACAGGGCTCACCACGTATCGAGAAAAGGATCACACATGTTTTGTCCTAATTGCGGCAGCCAGATTCCCGAAAACAGCGCCTTCTGCGGCTCGTGCGGCAAGGCCGTGAACCAGCAGAACGCCCAGAAGGCCCCCGAGCCTCCCGCACAGGAAAACACCACGCAGGGCACGTACGAGCAGCCGCAGCAGCCCCCGTATGCACAACCTACCTACCAGCCCTCTTCCGCCGGCCAGAAGGTCTACGCGGAAACCACCGGCGTTTCGCGTGCGCTGGGCATGAGCGTGTATTGGGGCCTTCTTCCCCTCATCTTCGCAGGCGCAGTAGCCAACAAGGATAACGACCCGTTCGTCAAGCATCATCTGAACCAGGCGCTGGTCATCCTCATCGGCTCGATCATCGCCGGCCTTCTGTGGATTGTCCTCATCGGCTGGATCATTGGCATCTTCCTGTTCGTCATGACCATCATGGGCACCGTGCAGGCCTACAACAGCGAAATGACCGAGCTGCCCCTCATCGGCAAGATCAAGATCATCAAGTAGCCCAACGGCCATACGCTACAAAGAAGGCGTCGCCAGCACATCGCTGACGACGCCTTTTGCATGCGCTCACGCGAAAACTCGCGTTGATAAACGAACTACTACGCTCCCACGATCAGGCCATTGATGAAATTGGCGGCATCGCGGAACGCCGCGAACGACTCGATGTCATTCAGCATGGAAACCTGCACGCGCGCCACGCCACGCTCCTCGTCGAGCCATTCGGTCACGCCCGCGAACACGTAGTCGGAACGCTCGGTGCGCTGAGTGAGCAGATCGATGGTGACATGCTCGAGCAAGTGCGGCAGCGGCGTGCGCTCGATGGCGCTCGCAAACGTATCGCCGTTTTCGTTCACGCAGGAATGGTGGGCCAAGCTGGGCATTTTCTGCAACGCACGCTGCGCCATTCCAGGCGTGGTGTAACGCAGGGCCGGACTTACGCGCACCCTGCAGACCATACGGTCGGAACGCACGGTAATGTGGTCAATCACGAGGGGAAGGCCAGCCACGGCATGCTTGCCGCGCGTCTGCACGCTACCCTGCTCCTGAGCCAGTTCCTGTTGCATCTCTTCCATGAATCCTCTTTCTAGCTAACGCGTGTGAGCACCGTGATGCCCGCATCAGGCGTTTCCGTAAGCGCCGGGTCTGCCACGACGCCCAGAATAACCAGCCAATCCGTCGTACCGCCGTCTTCGATTACCAATTGGGAACGGTCGGCATTGAAATGGTATGCTGCGCTGCCCTGGGCATTGGCGTACGTAAACGTGATCGTCTTCGCCTGGGTGTCGATGGTGTAGGCATACGACACGGTATCGGTAAGTTGCATCTGGCCCTCGTCGATAACGAGCGCCGCACCATCCTGCGAAATCCAATTGCCCTGGATATCGGCAGCGTCGTCGTAGCGGTACCAAATATCCCAAACGCAATACGCCACCGCGGCGCCCACGGCAATGACCAGCGCGAGCACGACCGCAATGATAATCTTAGTCTTCTTCGAGACCTTCCCCGCCAGCAAGCGCGGGCGCTTCGACGGGGCGGCGCTTTCCTTGGCATCCTCCCCTTCGGATACGCCATTCGCGTCATCCTTCAAGGCACTCTCACGCGACGAGCGCATCTGGGCCGCACGGGCACGCGCGTTCACCGTGGAACGACGGTGCACCTGCTTGGCACCGTCACCCGAGCTGGGCTCCATTCCCGCCAGAAACGCGGGCGCTTCGGGAGCGGGCGCATCCAGCAGGCTGGGAGCAGCGGACGCTACGGAACGCGAAGCCCCCGATGCGGATGTACGCCCCTTTCCAGCCGACCAGGGGCCACTCGCCGCAGAGGGAGCGGGTGCGCTTGGCTGAACTACGGGCTTGGCAGCAGCCGCAGACGATTCGCTCGCAGGAGCCTTCGCGACGCGCGGCTTCGGCTTCGCCTTCGACGATGCGCGCACACTGGGCCTAGCATGCGCACGCGCAGAAGTTTCCTCCTGCGCGCTTGCGGTAACCTGCTCGGCATTTTGCTCTTTCGCCTTCGTCCTACGACGGGGCGTGGGCTTCTTTTGGCTATTCCGGCTCAATGACCGTGACTCCACCCATGTAGGGCACCAGGGCTTCGGGCACGGTGATGGTGCCGTCGGCGTTCTGATAGTTCTCCATGATGGCGGCCATGGTACGACCAACGGCCAGACCCGAGCCATTCAGCGTGTTCACGTAACGCGTGCCCTTGAAGTTCTCGGGGTCACGGTACTTGATGTGAGCGCGACGCGCCTGGAAATCGCCGCAGCAGCTGCACGAGCTGATTTCCTTGTAATCGTTATAGCTAGGCAGCCAGACTTCCAGGTCGTACGTCTTGGCGGCGGAGAAGCCCAGGTCGCCCGTGCACAGCGTGATAACGCGGTACGGCAGGCCCAGCTGCTGGAGGATGTATTCGGCTTCCTCGGTGAGGCTTTCGAGCTCGTCGTAGGCCTCTTCGGGCTTGGCGAACTTCACCATTTCGACCTTGTCGAACTGATGCAGGCGAATGAGGCCACGCGTATCGCGACCGGCGCTGCCAGCTTCCTCGCGGAAGCAGTTCGTGAAAGCGGTGTAGCGCAGGGGCAGTTCGGATGCCTCGAGCACTTCGCCCGCATGGATGTTGGTGAGGGGCACTTCAGCCGTGGGGATGAGATAGAGGCTCTCGTCCTTGGTCTTGAAGAGGTCTTCCTCGAACTTGGGGAGCTGGCCGGTGCCCGTCATGGTTTCGCGGGTAACCAGGCTGGGGCACCACCATTCCTTGAAGCCGCGGCTGGCATGCGTGTTGGCCATGAAGTTGATGAGGGCGCGCTCGAGACGAGCACCCATGCCACCCAGCAGCACGAAGCGACTACCGGAAAGCTTGGTGGCGCGCTCGAAGTCGATCATGCCCAGGTCGGTGCCAAGGTCCCAATGGGCCTTGTACTCGAAATCGAACTCACGCGGGGTGCCCCAACGGCGCACCTCGGGATTTTCCGTTTCGTCCTTGCCCACGGGCGTGGTTTCGTGCGGAATATTGGGAACGCTCATGAGCAGCGTCTGCACCGCTTCCTCGGCCTCGCGGTGAGCCTCGGCCAGAACGTCGAGGCGCTCGTTGATTTCGCGCACCTTGGCCTTGGCTTCCTCGGCTTCGTCCTTCTTGCCCTGGCCCATGAGCGCACCAATGTTCTTCGACATGGCATTGCGCTCGGCCTGCAGGGCCTCCTCTTCCGTGATGACCGCGCGACGCTTTTCGTCAAGCTCACTGAAACGTGAAGAATCCCAGGGGAAGTTGCGGTTCTTCATCGCAGTAGCGACAAGTTCTGGGTTTTCTCTTACGAAACGTGCGTCGAGCATGATGCCTCCTGCTAGAGCTGATACTTTCACATTCCCGACGGTTTTGGATTTGCGACAAAGCACCGTGAAAACCGCTGGGCTAATGCGATGGAATAGTATACTCTATTCGGCAACTATCCTTTGAAACTACAACGTAAGAGGCATGCATGGATTTCGAGGCCGTTTATCATTTTCTTTTCGAGTCGTACGCCGGCTTGGGCGTGCTGTTCGCAGCTACCATCGTCATCTGCCTCATTGCCTGCGTCATCATGGAGCGCCGCACGCGCCAGATCTACAAGAATCACGAGAAGTCGGAAGACGATTGGAGCTTCTTCGACGACGATGACGAAGAGTAGCCTCTCCTCCACCTTTCCTCCCCGGCATTCCGGATTTTTCCCTTTCGCCTTCGAGCTGCATAACACCACATATGTAGTCAGTTTGCACGGGACCGAGAATACGCCCATTTACATTGCCTGCTTTAGTGCGCTGAAGTAGAATGTGCGAAATCACACCTTGGAGGAAGGAATTACCTTGAACAAGCCGCTTTACCAGCGCGAGGGGGCGTACATCCCCCGCATCGCAGCCATCCACGACCTGTGCGGATACGGCAAGTGCTCGCTCGGCGTGGCAATCCCCGTGCTCTCGGCCGCGGGCTGCGACGTCTGCCCCGTTCCCACGGGCCTGTTCAGCAGCCATACGGCATTCCCCGGATGGTACATGCATGACACCACCGAAATCATGGAAGACTACCTGAACGCCTGGAAGGGCATCAGCGTCGACATCGACGCCGTGTACTCTGGCTTCCTGGGCGCTCCCGAGCAGGTCGACCGCATCCGCGACGTATACGAAACCTACCCGAACGCCATCCGCGTGGTAGACCCCGTTATGGCCGACCACGGCAAGGTGTACCCCACCTACACGCCGGAACTCTGCCAGGCCATGAGCGAGCTGGCCGCGGGCGCCGACATCCTCACGCCGAACCTCACCGAGGCCGCCATCATCCTGGGCATCGAGTGGCCCGGCGCCGACATCTCCGAAGACACCGTCCATCGCATGATTGACGGCCTGCGCGAGAAGGGTGCCAAAAACGTCGTGCTCAAGGGCATCGACCATGGCGACGGCAAGATTCACAACTACGTGGAGGGCGAGTCGGTGGAATTCACCGTCACCGAAAACGAACTGCTGCCCTACATGCTGCACGGCACCGGCGACCTGTTCGCCTCGAGCCTGATGGCAGCCGTTATGGCCGGCCGCGACGTTGCGGAAGCCACGCGCTTCGCCAGCGACTTCGTGGTGCGCGCCATGAAGGTCACCAGCCACCAGCCCGATTTCCAGAATCGCGGCGTGAGCTTCGAGCCGCTGCTGGGCGAAATCGCAAGCCTGCTGCAGTAGCGCCGAACGCCACCAACCACGAAGGGGCTAACGCACGTTTGCGTTAGCCCCTTTTTGCGCGACCTGGCGCTGAAAAACAAAAACGGCGACCCGAAGGCCGCCAATCATTTTGGTGCGGGTGAAAGGACTTGAACCTTCATGGGGTTGCCCCCATACGGACCTGAACCGTACGCGTCTGCCAATTCCGCCACACCCGCATGGTGCTTCGTTCACTTACCGTGAACAGGCAAGGAAGAATACTAGCGTACGCCGCCGCCCTTGGCAAGCACTAAAAACAAGTTATTATGACCTGGTACACATTTTTCGCACGATTACGAATAAACGCACCGCAAACGAAGGAACCACGTGGCCGAACGCGATCTTATACTCAACCGCTACAAACCGCTGGGCGAAGCAGGGCGCGGCGGCTTCGGCACCGTTGAAGTGGCCTTCGACACGCGCATCAAACGTCGCGTGGCAGTGAAGAGCATGCAAATCGACCAGCGCATTCTGGCGGCAGCCGAAGACGGCAACGCCTCCTCCCTGCTCGACCCCGACAGCGCCCAAGCTGCTGCAAGCAAGATTCCGGGGCTCGAGGAAGCGCGCACGGCCGCCATGCTACAAGACCCGAATATCGTGGGCATCATCGACTTCGAGGCGCAGGACGGCACCGCGTATCTCATCATGGAATACGTCGATGGCATCACGCTCACGCGCCTGCTCGACGAATTCCCCGATGAACTCACGCCCGACGTCATGGCCGCCATCTTCCAAGACGTGGCCCACGCACTTCAAACGGCGCACGACAACCAGGTGCTCCACCTCGACATCAAGCCCGATAACGTGCTCATCAACCATCAAGGGCAGGTGAAGGTAGCCGACTTCGGCCTCGCGAAGCTGTCCGATGCGGAGGGCTTTTCGAAGGCAGGCGGCGGCACCATCGGTTACATGCCGCTCGAGCAGATGCGATTGGAACCGCTCGACGAGCGATGCGACGAATGGGCGCTCGCCGCGCTCGCATATGAGATGATCGCCGGGGAAAATCCGTTCTTCGCCCCCGACCTCAAGCGCGCGCAAACGGCCATCGAAGAAGCGGAACTCGTGCTGCCGTCGCTTTGCATCGGCGGGCTTTCCCCCGAAGCCGATGACATTCTGTTCACCGCACTCGACCCCGAACGCGACGAACGCTACGACTCCGTAGAGGAATTCGCCGAGGAATTCCTACCCCATCTGGGCTCGGCTCGCGCAGGCCACAAGCAGCTCGCGCGCATCGTCGACGAAGCATGCGAAGACACCGGAGAGGCACGCCAAGCCGCGCACCCCAGCCAACCCCTTTCCGAGCGCCTGCAGGAAACAACCCGTCGTGCGCTCTATCGCGCCTGGTCGGGCGCGGGGGCAGGCCTACTCGCCCTTGCCGCGGCCGCGAACATGACGGCCACCGGCGGCGTAACCTCCCCACTCTTCTGGGGAATCATCGCGTTCGCCATCGCCATGGGCGCCATCTTGCCCAGCGTTGGCATTGCCTTCGCGGCATGCCTATTCGGCGGCGCGCTCGTAGCCGGGAACGCAGCGGGCCCCGGGCTCCTGCTCATCGGACTGGCCCTTGCCTGGTGGGCCGCAAGCGGACACGGTCCCATCGGACAGCGTTCCGCGGAAGACGAATCGCGCTCGCAGGTACTCGCCGCTGGCGCTTCCGCGGCATGCATCCCCGCAGGCGGCGCCTTGGGATGCGGAGCGCTCGCGCCCCTCATCGCCGGATTGAACCTACGCGCACGCGACGCGCTTGCCACCACGGCGTTCGCGTTCGCCTGCGCGCTGTTCCTGGCGGCGCTGGGCAGCTCGTCCCTTTCATTCTGGAATCCCGCCGCGTTCTGGACGGGAGTCGACGGCGGCTACACGGGAAGGCTGGGGCTTCTGCTCGCGAACCCCGCCACCTGGATCGAAGGGGCCACGTGGCTTGTGGCGGCGCTTGTTGTTTCGGGCCTTTCATCTCGCGAAACGCGCGCATGGTACATGACGGGCACGATTGCGGCCTGCGTCATCCTAGCGGCGGGCAGCTGCCTTGCGGCATGGGTGGCAAGCGGGCAGACGACGTTCGTTCCCGAACTCACCAAATGCCTGGGCATAGCGGCATCCTGCGCCGTTGCGCTTTTCGCAGCTTGGATCAAGGAATAGCCGCTGAAGTGCGCCCACCCATCAGCGCGCGGGCGTGAATGTTGCATCGAAAATAGCCCCATGGGGCCCTTTTGTGGCAAGATAGTCTCCGTATACTAAGTACCCAGTAACGAAGCATACAAGGAGTACCCATGGGCATATTCTCGCGATTCGAAGGCCACGTGGAAGACGGCCTGGAAGGCGCTGCGAACAAGATGTTCGACGCCCCGATCTCTCCTGTTCAAATAGCGAAAAAGGCCGAAAAGGCAATGCGCCGCGAAAAGATGGTGGGCGCCGGGCGCCAATACGCCCCCACGCTCTACACCATCCTGGTGAACCCCGACGACGACCAGCGCCTCTTCGGCTACTACCCCACCCTGGCGGGCGAAACCGAAACGTATCTCGCCGCTAAGGCGAACGAAAACGGCCTGGTCATGGATGGCCAGCCGCTCGTGCGCTTCATCGTCGACGAGGAACTGCGCCACGGCAAGTTCGACGTCATCGCCGAAATGGTTTCCGCGCCCATCATCTCGCAGCTGCGCCAGGAGGAAATGGCGCGCTACGGCCTGGCGGGCGGCCCGCAGATGGGCGGCTACGCGCCCCAGCAGGCATATGCTCCGCAGCGCGGCCCCCAAGTAGGCTACGACCAGTACCAGCAGCCCCAGCAGGCATACGCTCCCGCCGGTGGCGGCTACGCGGCCGAAGCGCCCATGGCGCAGCCGCAGCGCAAGGAGCCGCTTCCCTACGTTCCCGAAGAGGAAATCGACCGCTCCATCGACTACGGCGAATACACGTTCAACAGCCAGGACTTCGAAAACTACGAGGAAAACGGCGCCGCGTACGCACCTTCCGCGCAAGGTCGCGACGGCTACGGACGCCGCACCTCGCAGCCACTCGACCCGGCATTCGCCGGCGGCTACCCCGAGGAAGACAAGTTCGCGGGCTTCGGTGCCGCACCTGCCGCCGCACCCGCTCCGGCACCCCAGAGGCAAACGCCCATGCAGGCTCCCGCCACGCGCACGTTCAACGAGGGTTCGCCCGCCGCAGCCGTCTATCCGGCACGCCTGGTGAACACGGCCACGGGCCGCACCTACGCACTCACCGTGTCGCGCATGGTCATGGGCCGCAGCAGCGCTTGCGGCGTAGTCGTCGACGACATCAACGCCAGCCGCAACCATGCGGAATTCACCTGCGATGGCAACGGCGTCTGGACCATCACCGACCTTGGCAGCACTAATGGCACGTATGTAAACGGTCAGCGCATCAGCTCGCAGCCGCTCTATGAGGGCGACCGCATTTCCCTGGGCATGACCGACCTCATGTTCACGCAGAACTAAACGAAGGGATTACCCTTGATCAACGTGACTCTGCTCGTCGGGCGCCTTCTTTTCGTGGCGCTCCTGTATCTGTTCCTGTTCGCCATCATGAAAACGGGCATTGGCCTGGTGCGCGGACAGCGCAAGAAGGAGAAATCCTGGACCATCGCCGTCGAGCGCGGCCCGAAGGAACTGCGCGGCGTGCAAATCGCCGTGCACGGCCCCGTTATCGTGGGACGCAACCCCGGAGCCGACATCGTCATCGGCGCAGGTTACGTATCGGGTCGCCACGCACGCTTCACGCTCATGGGCCAGAACCTGTTCGTGGAAGACCTGGGCAGCACCAACGGCACCACGGTAAACGGGCATCGCATCTTCGAGCCCACCGCGCTACGCGATAAGGACACCGTCACCATTGGCGACGTGGTAATGAGGGCGAGGTTCGCATAATGGCGGCCGCACGTACCCAGGCGCAGGTCAGGCGCGCACCCTCCGCGAAATTCGGCAGCCGCACCGACATCGGCTGCGTCCGCGAGCACAACGAGGACAGCCTTATCGTAGCGCCGCCGCTCTACGCCGTTGCCGACGGCATGGGTGGCCACGCGGCAGGCGAGGTAGCCAGCGAAGTGGCGGTGCGTACGCTCGCCAAGCACGCACCCAGCGAAGCCGACACGGAAGCGCTGGGCAACGCCGTCGTCACCGCAAACTACGCGGTTATCAACGCAGCTCAGGAAAAGGGCCGCTCGGGCATGGGCACCACCATGACCGCCGCCGTGCTGCGCGGCGAGCGCCTGGCTATCGCGCAAGTGGGCGATAGCCGCGCCTATCTGCTCCACCAGGGAAAGATGCAGCAGCTCACACGCGACCATAGCCTGATGGCCGACATGATCGAAGCGGGCGAGATCACGCCCGAGGAAGCTCGCGTGCACCCCAAGCGATCCATCATCACGCGCGCGCTGGGCAGCGACCCAACCATGCAGCCCGACCTCTACGAGCTCGACGTATGCACGGGCGATCGCCTGCTGCTCTGCTCCGACGGCCTTACGGGCATGCTGGAAGACGAGGAAATCGAGACGATCCTCATGCGCACGCGCGACCCGCAACGTTGCGCCAGCATCCTGGTGAACGAAGCCATCGCCGCAGGTGGGCAAGATAACATCACCGTCGTGGTGGTAGACGTGGAGGGCAACGAGGAAGCGCGCGTGAAGAAGACGCGCCGCCGCGGCCGCGTATGGGCGGTCATCATCGTGCTCGCCATCATCGCCACGGTGCTGGGCATCTGCTACGGCGCCTACCATTACAGCCAGACGTGCGCCTACCTTTCCGCACAAGATGGGAAAGTGGCTGTTTACCAGGGCGTCCCCGATTCCATTTTGGGCATGGAGCTATCACATCTCGACCACGTGACCGACGTGTCCATCAGCGATTTGGAACCCGGCGTGGCAAATCGCCTCTCCGAAGGCATCATCCGCGTCGACAACCTCGAGAAGGCCAACCAGCTGGTAAGCACGTACCAGGAATACATCGACGAGGCGAAGGCCTCTTCTGCGTCTTCCTCCTCTTCCGAAAGCACCAACGAGGCAACCGAAAGCGAAACCCAGAACGCATCAGCCGCCGCATCTGGGGAAACCGGCAGCTCCTCCGAAGGCTCGCAGGGCGCAAGCGAAAACGCAACCTCCCAGCAGGGGGCTAACTAATGACACGCCGCAATACCGAACTTCTCCTGCTGCTCATCGCGGCGCCTATCGTCATCCTGCTGTACGCCATGATTGTCATGAACGAGGGCCAGCAGCTCAGCGTGGAAACGCTCGGCGTGCCCCTGGGCATTTTCGCCAGCTTCGCCGTGGCGCATCTGGCGGTGCGCAAATGGGCGAACGGGGCCGACCCGGCCATCCTTCCCATCGCGTTCGCGCTTTCCGGCATTGGCATCGCCTTCATCACGCGCCTTGCGCCCGATATGGCAATTCGCCAGGTCATGTGGCTGTTCCTGGGCATCGTGTGCATGATTGGCGTGCTCGTGTTCATGAAGAACATCGACCGCACGGCCAACTACAAGTACACCCTCATGCTATTTGGCATCCTGCTGCTGCTCTCGCCGCTTCTTCCGGGCATCGGCACCGAGATTTCAGGCAGCCGCATCTGGCTATCGCTGGGCTCATTCAGCTTCCAGCCTGGTGAAATCGCCAAGATCCTCATCGTGCTCTTCCTGGCCGGCTACCTTGCCGCGAACCGCGAAATGCTCTCGATCTTCACGCTGCGCCTGGGGCCGGTGCGCCTCCCCGATATCCGCACGCTCCTGCCCATGCTGCTGGTATGGGGCCTGGCGCTCATCGTGGTCGTATTCGAGAAAGACCTCGGCAGCGCCCTGGTCGTCTTCTTCGTGTTCCTTGTCATGCTCTACGCGGCAACGGGAAAGCGCGTCTACATCGCCGTCGCCATCGTGCTCCTGGCTGTGGGCGGCGTATTCGCCTACAGCGCCTTCTCGCACGTGCAGATCCGCGTGAGCACGTGGCTCAACCCCTTCGCCGACGCGCAGGGCACGGGCTACCAGCTCTGCCAGGCCATTTACTCCATGGCCGACGGCGGCATCTTTGGCGTGGGCATCGGCAATGGCCTGTGCGACAAGATCCCCGTCGTGGAAAGCGACTACATCTTTGCCGCCATCTGCGAGGAAACGGGCCTGCTGGGCGCCGCAGGCGTGCTGCTGCTCTTCGTGGCGTTCGCCGTACGCGGCATCGTTACCGCAGCGCGCGCGAAGAGCGACGTGAGCTCGTTCATCGCCGTGGGCCTTACCGCCTCCATCGTGCTGCAGGCCTTCATCATCGTGGG
>NZ_JAZZJS010000052.1:0-15191 GCF_056180635.1 Denitrobacterium sp.
CATGAAGCACCCATATTCGATTCACGGGCGCTCGACAAGCAGCGCCGCTCGGAAATAGCCGACGATGCGTCATATATGGGACAGCGAGAACGCCTTCACGGGGTACAATGGCAGAATGAATTCCTTGCATACCATACCCACACAGCAATTCGACACGCCCGCCCAGCACAAGGCAGCAGTCATCGACGCAATAGGGGCCGCCCGCGAAGAAGGGCGCCGCCCCATCGTGCTCTGCGCCAGCTACGCCGAGCAACTCGCCTGGAAGCGCACGCTCGCCCGGGAAGGCCACGGCTTCGGCGTAAGCGTAACCACGCTACCCGCATGGGTCGAAGAGCTCTGGATGCTTCACGGCGACGGCTCCGCCATCGTAACCCCGCTTACGCGCACGTTCGCCATAAGGCAGGCAGCGCACGAGCACGTGTGGAGCAAGAACCCCACCGAGGGAACGCTCAAGCTCCTCGAGCGATGCGCCGCCGAGGCAATGCCCTACGCAACAACGGAAGGCTGCGTCCTTTCCGCCGAAGAGCTGCACGTTGCCCAAACGGTCATCGCCTACCGAGCGCTGCTGCGCGAACGCAACTTCATCGAAGCAAGCGAAGCATGCGCGCTGCTTGCCCAGCATGGCAGCCTGGGCGCGTATCAGCCCATTGTCGTGAACATCGCCGAAGACGACCTCACGCACGCGCAATGCCAACTGCTCGAGGCAGCTGGCGCCGCGGCCCAGTTCCACACCGCCGCACAACCCGGCAACGAAGACCGCGCAGACGAACTGCGCAGCCTGCTTGGCATGCTCTATCGCAGGCAGAAAGACGATGCCGCCATCGCAGCGCAAGGCCACGTGCGCATGGCCTTCCCCATGGGCCCCACTGCAGAACTGCCGCTCATCGGTACCACGATCGAGCAGTTCGCACAGCAGGGCACGGTGATCGTGGCGTGCAAGAGCCCCGCGCAAGCGTTCGACGCGCTTGCTCCCGCACTCGTCGAGTCGGGCATCAGCTGCTCGTTCGCCGACTGCATACCCTTCGGCGCCACCCCCATGGGACGCCATCTGCTCAACCTGGCTAGCCTCGTGAACGCAAGCGATACCGACCTGCTGCTGGCCGCCGACGACGCGCTCAACATCTTCGCGGGCGTCAACATCGTCTCGGCGTTCCGCTCAGACCAAAGTCGCAGGAACAACCGACTTATCCAGCCTACCGAAGTGCTTAGCAACCTGGCCAACAACGCCAGCGAATCGCTGCAGGGAGTCATCGGCCTGCTCGAAGAGGGGCTCATTGACGACGCGTTCGGCGTACTTGCCGCCTACGCAGCTCCCATCAGCGCCTATGGCGTTGGACCCGCAACAAGCTCCCCCGCCGTGCTCGCAAAGGCGCGCGAGGCATGCCGCGAAGCCAGCAGCTGGGGCCTTTCGTGGCAGGAGGCCGTTCGCTCGCTGGAAGGCGCCTCCATTCCCACGTCGCGTTCCACGAGCGAAGATACGGAAGCCACGGTGCGCTTCATCTCACTCGAAGACTGCGCCCAACTTCCCGCCGCCTCGGCGGACACCGTTATCATCTGCAATCTCTGCGCCAACGTGTACCCCATTAAGGAACCCGAAGACGCGCTCAGCACGCTGCTGCGCACGTGGGGTTGCGTACGTCCGGCCACACCGCTCGCTACCATGCGTCGCACGTACGCGCTTGCTTGCTCGGTGGCACGAGAAACGCTCGTGCTCGAGCGCGCCCTGCACGATGGCCAGACCGAAGATCTGCAACCCGCAAGCGTCTTCGAGGAGCTCGTCGATTGCTATCGGGCCAGCCTGGCAAGCGACGCCGACACGAACAAGAAGCTGCGCATTCCGCAATCGCTCGTACCATTCGCAACGGTGCGCGGCGAGGAAGCCCTCGTGGCAAACGCCACGAACGGCGCCCTAGCCACCGAACGGGAAGCCGACGCACCCGTGATCGGAGAAATCGACGCGAGCGCTCGCTCCTTCATCACCCTCGGGCAGAACCGCGGGCAGGAAACAAGCGACCTCCTGGCGCTTTCGCCCTCGCAAATCGAAAGCTACCTGGAATGCCCCTACCAGTGGTTCGCCAAACGCCGCCTAAAACTCGACACACTCGAAGAATCCTTTAGCAAGGTCGAACGCGGCAACTTCATCCATAGTACGCTGGAGCATTTTTATGCACGCTTCCAGCAGACCATCGCGCCCAAGGTCACTGAGGAAACGCTCGAGGACGCACGCAATCTCATGCAGGTGGTCTTCGAGGAAACGGCGCAGCACCAGTTCGAAAAGAGCCCGGGCAAGGGCCGCTACGTGCCCATCACGGAATCGGAGCGCCGCGCACGCGACGCCATCCTACCCATGCTGCAGGACTACCTGGAATACGAAACGATGCTGCTGCCCTCGTTCACGCCCCAGCACTACGAATGGCGATATGGCGATGCCGAGCCATTTACCTATGCCGGATGCACCATCTGCGGCAGTGTCGACCGAATCGACGTCGACGAGCAAGGGCGCGCATTCGTCATCGACTACAAGTCGTCTCTCTCCAAGGCATATCGCCTGCACGAGAAGCCCGCGAAAGACGAACCGGCACCAACCACATTCGTGCTGCCCCACAAAATGCAGGCGCTCATGTATGCGAAGGTCGTGCGCGACCTGCTGGGCCTGCAGGTGGTAGGAACGCTGTACCTCAACCCGCTCACCTGCGAAATCCAAGGCGCCTACGACTCCCGCATCATTGGGCTCGAAGAGCTGCCCTTCAAGAAGGACGCCGACGCCACTTGCGCGCAGGTACCCTGGTGCGATGTCCACACCTTCGACGAGCTCATCAACCGCAGCGAGCAACTCGTTGCGCAACGCATAGAGGAATTGGCGCAGGGCGTCATCCACGCGCAGCCCATCTGCAAAGACGCCTGCAAGTACTGCCCCGTGGGCAACTGCACGGAACGCCTGGAGAAGCGGAGTATATAAATGGATATGACTGGCTACAAACCAGGGCAGTACAACGCAATCACCTACCTCGAAGGCCCGCTGCTCATCTGCGCGGGCGCGGGCAGCGGCAAGACGTTCACGCTTACACAACGCGTGGCGTGGTCGCTCCTGCCTGGCTCGGGAAAAGACGGCAAGCCCTTCCTCGATTCCATCGACCAGGCCCTCATCATCACCTACACCAACAAAGCCGCAGGTGAAATCAAGGACCGCGTGCGCCAGGTGCTGCGCAAGGAGGGCATGGTGGAGGAAGCCCTGAAGGTTGACGCCGCCTGGATCTCCACGATTCACAGCATGTGCGGGCGCATCCTGCGCGAGCACGCCCTAGAGCTGGGCATCGATCCGGCCTTCAAGCTCGTCATGGGCGACGATCAAGCACGCGCGCTTGAGCAGGCCATAGAGACCGTGCTCGTGCGCATACGCGAAGAAGGCGATACGCGCTTCGACGCGCTCATCAACGAAGCCGGCATCGACAACGTGCGCAACATGGTGGGCAGGGTTCTGAACACGGCCGCCAGCCAGACCAAGGGGCTCCAGGCATTCGACCTGGGCCCGAAGGCCACCGACGCGGGTAAGCTCGCCCGCGAGCTGCTGGGGCTCTGCGAAGACCTGCAGGTTGCCGGCACCGACAAGAACAAGGAAACCGCCGAAAAGCTCGCCGACGACCTGCGCGATATGCTCCAGTCCGGCGAGGTTTCGTCGAGCGCGCTTGCCGACATCCTGGATGGCGTAAACAAGCGTGGCCTGGGCGGCAAGAAGGCCACCGACCTCAAGGACTGCATTGCGGAATGCGCGGGCATCTGCAAGGCAGAAGCCCAGGTGCCGCACATGGAAGCGCTCATGCTTCTGGGCACCGAAGTCGACGAGGCGTATCACGACCGGCTCGCCGCGCAAGCGTACATCGACACGGGCGATCTCATCCGGACCACGCTGCGCGCGTTCCGCGAGCACCCCAATATCGCGAAGGAATACACCGAACGATTCCGCCTGATCATGGTGGACGAATTCCAAGACACGAGCCAGCTGCAGATCGACATGATCGAGCAAATCGCCGGCCCCGCCAAGACGCACCTGTGCACCGTAGGCGACTCGCAGCAGAGCATCTACCGCTTCCAAGGTGCCGACGTCGAAGTGTACCTGCGCCACAAGCAGGACATGTTGGGGCTTTCCCCCGTTGCCGCCCATCGCGAGGAGCTGGGGCACAACTTCCGCAGCCACGGCGATGTGCTTGCATTCGTGCGCGCCGTCTGCGGACGCAAGGGATACTTCACCGAAGACTTCCTCGACCTGGAGGCGGCAACCGAAGGCAGGCCGTGGAGAGGCGAAGGCCCACGCATCGAGGTCATGCTCACCGAGTTCCCCTCCAAAGGCGGGAAGGATTTCGCCACCCAAAAGGAAGCCGAGCTCATCGCGCAGCGCTTCAGGAGCCTCGCTGACGCAGGTCACAGCCCTGGAGAAATGGTCATCCTCATGGGGGCCACGTCGGCGGCGGGCGTCTACGCCCAGGCCGTGCGCGACCAGGGCATGGAATGCGTCATTACGGGCGGCTCGAAGTTCTTCGAAGGCGAACACGTGCGCACGTGCCAGCGCCTGCTGAAGGTGCTGGCCAACCCGCATGACACGGAAAGCCTGTTCGTGGTGCTCAGCAGCGACGTCCTGCCCGTGTCCTCCACCGACCTTCTGTATCTGGCCACGTACAAGACCGAGCCGCAAGGCACCTACATCAGGCAGAACCTTTCCAAGGGCCTGCTCTACGACGACCGTGCGCCCATGGCACAGTCCCCGCTTATGGAGCATGCCGGAACGGTGCTGCGCCATGCCTGGGACAAGCTGGGCGTCGTGGAACCGGGCAAGCTCTTCCTGGAAACCGTCGTCGAATCCGGCTGGCTTTCGCGATTGGAGGCAAAGGGCGCCGAAGGTCGCGCGCAAGCAGCCGACATCCTGAAGTTCGCGCGCATGGTCAGCGACAAGGCGAGCGAAAACGGCTACGACATGGCCCGCTGCGCGCAGGCCATGAGCGACGCCGCGCAGCTGGGAGGCGAAAAACCGGGAGCGCTTTCCACGGAAGAATCCAAGGCCGTGCGCATCATGACCGTGCATTCCTCGAAGGGCCTGGAATTCCCCATCGTTGCCGTCGTCGACTGCTACGAAACGCGCGATCGCGGGGAAAAGCCCGCGGTACTCGCCGACGAGGGCACCGTATTCGCAGCATTCTCCACGAGCGGCATCAAGTCCGGCGAAGAGGACGATTTCAGCATCCACGACGCACGGAACCAGCTCGAGCACGCAAGCGCCATCAAGCGCATCAACGCGGAACGCGAATACGAGGAGAAGAAGCGCCTTTTCTACGTGGCCGCCACGCGTGCCAGCGCTGGCCTTATCGTGTGCATGAAGCACGCGATCACGAAAGAGGGCACGTACAAGCAGGTTATGGGTGATATCCTGGCGGGTCTCTGCCCTGGGCAGCCAGACTTCCCCGCTTCCAGCTGCACCCTGGAATACGGCGGCAGCGAGCCGCTCGCGTTCACGCGCAACCGGGTGTATGACCCCAACAAGGAAGAGACGGAAGAAGGCACCATCGAGAGCAAAGAGGGTGCCGTGGAAGAACCTGCTCCCGATCAGGCAGAGCGCGAGGAAACGCTCATCATTCCGCAGTTCTCGTTCCCACCCCAACCACGCACGGTAGCGGTGAGCATGCACGACGATTTCTTCTCGTACTCGTCCATCGCACCGGAAGGTTCCCATGGCGTTGTGCATGCGCACGAAGAGGAACCCGCCGACGAACCCGCAGAGCCCATCGAGCCCGCAAGCGGCGACCAGCCTGCCAACGACGCCGACAAAGCGACGTCATTCGGCTCGGCATTGCACATGGCCTGTGAATGGCTTGCCCTGCAGACGAGCGAACCGTCGGAAGCGGATATCGATGAGGCGCTCGAGCGCTTCGCCACAGCTTGGGGCGTTTTCGACGTCGAACGCCTTCGCAAGGCCTTTATGCGCTGGCTACGCTCAGACATCAAGGAGCGCAGCTTCGCGTACGCTCATCATGCCCCCGAAGTGCCCTTCAGTGCTGCCATTGGCGAGCGCATCCTGGAAGGCGAAATCGACCTGCTCTGCTACGACGACCCATCGGCATCCGCCCTCATCATCGACTATAAGACGGGTGGCAGCCCGCAGGAAAGCGACGAGGCGCTGCACGACAAGCACCTGCTGCAGGCGCAATGCTACGCCTATGCCGCATTGCAGGCCGGGTTCACGAGCGTGGAAGAGCATTTCGTGCGCGTGGAACAGGAAGACCCCGCCAACGAAGGGCAGCCACAAGAGGTCGTCTACCACTTCGATGCGAGCGATCTCGACGCGCTTTTCGCAGCCATCGCGCAGTAGAAGCGGACGTCGTACAACACGTGATATAACGACCATACACCCCAAGGTGTATTGTCCCCAACGCGCTGTGACTGCTTCGTGATGGGCTTACCAGCTTGAAATAGGGAGCGTATTATTCAACCTGTCCCTGATGCGACGGGGCTACCCCCCTCTAAACCCTCCCCGTCGCACTTCTCAGAAACAGATGAGAGCGCCGAACTGCAGACGGCGCTCTCTTTTTTTCTTTGAAAGACTTACAGGTTAGTCCACGCCGTAGAAGCGGGCGAAGTTGCCGTAGAGCATCTGCTGGTTTTCCTCATGGCTGTAACCCAGAGCAAGCAAGCGCTCGAATTCCCTTTCGGGACTCCACATGGGATAGTCAGTTCCCCACATGATGCGATCGACGCCCAGATGATCAACGAGATAGCGAGCGTCTTCCACCGATGCCCAACCGAGCATGCTGCTCGTGTCGAACGCGATGTTCGCACCAGCGCGCACGGCGCCTTCGATTACCAGCGGGCGGCGCTTCCAAATGCGGCAGCAGCCAAAATGCGCGGCGTGCACCTTCAGGTCGGGCACTTCCTCGAACACGCGCATCAGGCGCTCGGGCGCGCTGTAATCGTAGCGCTCGTCGCCCACGTGCAGCAGCATCACCAAGCCACGGCGAGCCGCTTCGCGATAGAGCGGCATCATGCGCGGGTCATCGATGTTGAAGTACTGCATATCGGGATGCAGCTTGATGCCCCGCAATCCCAGTTCGTCCAGCTCATCAAAGAGCACGCCAAAATCGGGCATGTCGGGGTGCGCAGTGCCCAGGCCCACGAATCGGTCGGGAGCAGAAGCCACTTCGTCGGCTATGAAACGGTTGATGCTGCTCACCTGCTTCACGGTGGTGGCCACGCTGAAGATGAGGAACTTCTCGACGCCAAATGCACCCGCCTTGGCAAGAAGGTTAGCCGCCGTGGGAACGTCCTCGTACATGTCGGTGCGATAGAACGCGCCGATGGCCGTGGAGGCCTTGGAAGCGATTTTCTCCTTGTAGACGTGGGCGTGCGTGTCAGCGACCCTGTATACGAACCCGTCGGGTGCCGTGATGCTCATGGAAGTCCTTTCAGCGTTGATATCGTCGCCTACTTTACCACGCGATAGTAGGCGACGCGACCGAAACCGCCGTATGTGAAGAACGCTTTTTCCGATATCCAGAAACGGAACGCGGAACTAATGCTTGCGACGACCGCGCGAGCGAATGCGCCCAGCTTCCTCGTTGCGCTGCTTCTGCTGCTCGTTTTCCTCGAAGAGTCGCAGATACGATTCCAGCCGCTGAGCGGGGATAACGCCTGCCTCGACGGCCTCGCGCACCGCGCAGCCGGGCTCGGCGCCATGCCTGCAGTCGCGGAAGCGGCACTCCATTGCCGCCTTGTCGATATCGGGGAAAGCCGCTGCGATGCCCGCATCGGCGTTCCATAGGCCTAGGCCGCGCACGCCAGGCATGTCGACAACCCACCCGCCATCGCGCACGGCGACCATGCTGCGGTTCACCGTGGTGTGGCGTCCCTTGCCATCGGTTTCGCGCACGGCCGTGGTCTGCTGCACCTCGCTGCCAGCCAGCAGGTTCACCAAACTCGACTTGCCCACGCCCGAGCGGCCAATAAGGACGGCCGTGCAATCTGCGGGGATGCAAGCGCGCAAGGCTTCCACGCTTGGCGCGTCAAATTCGGATACCACCAGCACGGTATCGTCGTTGGTGGCAATGGCGCGAACGAGCCGCGCGGTTTCCTCGAGCTGCGCATCGTCCTCGGCAAGGTCGGCCTTGGTAAGCGCAACCACCACGCGCGCGCCCGTTTCATGGGCGAGCACCAGCTCGCGTTCGAGGCGGCGGATGTTCAGCTCGAACAGGGGATGCGCAACCACGACCACGTCGAAGTTGGCTGCGAGCGTCTGCGGAAGGGATCGCTCGGCAGGGTCCTTGCGCACCAGGGCGCACCTACGCGGCAGGATTTCCAGAATCTGGGCGATATCGGCCGCCTCGTCGACCTCGACGATTACGTCGTCGCCTATGACAGCGCGATGCTTCTCGCCCTTCACCAGGGCCGTTGCATGCTTGCAACGAAATTGCGCGCCATCTTCCGCACGCACCATGGGAAAGCCCCTATCCAGCTGGACCACACGTGCCTGCAAGCGCATTATCGCTGCCTTTCGCGCAGATAGTAGTACACGATCATGAGAACCACGCCCACGGCGCAAAGGACGAGGCCGGGGATGAAGTCGTTGATGTCGAGCACGTCGGACGTGGTGGTGCCCGACTTCAGCGCCTTGACGGTGGTGGCGTGAATATCCTGGGAGCCCTCGTGCTCGGTACATGCGATATGGAATTCGCCCTGCACCTGCAGCGTCGTGCCGATGGAATCGTAGCCGCCATACGTGTCGATGAGGTCGAGGTCGCTTTCCTCGATGCGCACCGAAATGGTTCCCTCGCGCGCGGCATCCTGGCTGGAAAGCGTGATCCAGGCGTACTCGGTGGCGGTGTCGTTCACCGCATCGCCCACCACCTCGCCGGTAACCTGCACCGTCGAGCTATCCATGGAGGCATCGCCGTTCACCAGGTCGTAGATGCTCGTGTCGTAGAGGAACGAGTTGTCGGGCATCTGCTGCGTGTTGATGAGGTTGTCGCCTTCCCCATCGGCGTCGACGGCCCAGGCCTTGGTCCAGGTGGGAACGCTCATGAGAACGAATGTGACAGCTGCGGCGGCAAGCACCGCGATGAGGCGCTTCAGCTTCTCGCTCACTTGCGCTCCCCCTTCCGCTCTGCCTTCGCGCCCGTTCGGGGGCGCGGCTTCATGGAAACGAAAATCTTGATGCCCACGGCCAGGAGCGTTACGAACTCAAGACGTCCGGCCCACATCTCGGCGATGTAGATGAGCTTCAGCGCGATGGGCATGGATGCGCTCGTGATGCCGGCGGACATGCCACCGTTGCTGGCCATGGCGATGCTTTCCATCAGGGCGTCTACGGCGTCGTAGCCCAGGGCGATACCCGCCAGGGCGCCCACGATGTACACGAGCACGAACATGATGAATACCGTCATGGCTTCCTTCACCTCGCCCGCGCCCAGGCGGATGCGGCCGATGTGGTAGTAGCTCGTCTGGATGCGCGCCGAATCGGGCGATGCGGTGATCTTCATCGTTTCGATTGCGGACTTGCCGATGATGGCGATACGGCGCAGCTTGATACCGCCCGACGTAGACCCCGAAGAGCCGCCGATGGCCATGGCGATGGCCAACACCAGCAGGGCGCCCGATGGGAATACCGCATTGAGCTGGTTGCTCGTAAGCGTGGCGAAGCCAGCGGTGGTGAACGCGGAAACGAAGGTGAACAGGCCCATGCGCAGCATGGTAGGCGCATTGGAGAGAAGCGCCACGCCCGCGATGCTAGCCGCGAAGATGGCGAGCATGATCATGACCCAAAGCACGCCTGCGCGCACTTCCATGTCGTGGAAGAATGCCTCGACGCGGCCTTTCAGCACCTCGCTCTGCAGGCTGAAGTTGATGGATCCCAGCAGCATGAGCACCATGAGCACGACCTCGATGACCACGCTGTGGTAGTACGCGACATTGGTGCTGTTGGGCGAAAGCCCCACCGTGAGGAAGCTGGATACGGCCATGAACACGCCATGGAACATCGAGCGCGCGAGCGTCATGCCATGCGCGAGCATGCAGGCGACGAGCACCACCGACGCCGCGCCAATCACGATGAGCGAGAGCTTGATGGTGAAGCGTGCCGTTTGAACGACGTTCGGAAGCACGTGCTCGCTGTGGCCTTCGGAGTCGTACAGGCTGGAGTCGGTGACGGCGCCGAACGCGCCGAACGACATGGCAACGACTACCAGGCCCAAGCCGCCTGAGTACATCGTCACCAGGCGCCATACGCTATCGGCGTAGGAAAGGTGGTCGGGCTGCGAAATGATGGAGGCGCCCGTGGTGGTGAAGAGCGCCATGGAGTCGAAGAAAGCGTCGAGATACGAGCCGTAGTGATTGCTCATGACCAGGGGCACTGCGCCCATGAGGGCCACGGCGAGCCAGGCGAAGCTAGTGATGGCGATGGCCTGCTGGCGGTTCAAGCGACCAGGGGCGATACGTGCCATGCGCAAGGCGGAGCCAATGGTGAGGGCGATACCTACGGAAAAGAGGTAGCGATGAGCGGGCTCCCATTCCTTGGCGCCAATGGCCACCAGAAGGGGAACGAGCATGCCGATGCCCACCAACGTGAGCAGAACGCCCAGGTAGTGCGCAATAACGCGGAAGTCATAGAATGTATAGCGCTGCCACATGCCCTATCCGATGATGAACTTGACCGCAACCACGATAACGCCCAGCACTGCCACGAAGCACAGCGTGGAAAGCACAAGGATGCACACCCCTACCAGTGGCGTTTCCATTCCCGTTACCTGTTCGCGCTGAATCTTTCGCATGGTGGCATTCTATCGCGAATCGGTGCCAATGTTATGGAGAGAATAAGACCAGACGGCCACACGTGCCATCTGGTCTTTTCTACGTGTAATTCCCTCCTGCCCCTGCAAGAGGTCTCCATATGGGGCGCAGGCGAAAGGCTACGCCTCCAGGCGCGGCGCCTCGGGTGCCGGATTCTCGACGCTGGCCGCGTAACGCAGCTCGTCGTTCAGGTCGATGGTGACCTTCGCACCCTCCATCACGTTGCCGCGCACCATCTCGTTGGCGATGCGGTCGACGATTTCCTTCTGGATGAGGCGCTTCAGCGGGCGCGCGCCGAATACCGGGTCGTAGCCATCGAGGCTGAGCTGCTGCATGGCCGCCGGCGTGACCACCAGGTGGATGCGGCGCTCGGCAAGACGCGCACGCACGTCTTCCAGCTGCAGGTTCACGATGGGCTCGACGCTTCCCAGCGACAGCGCGTTGAAGATGACGGTGTCGTCGATGCGGTTCAGGAACTCGGGGCGGAACGTGCCGCGCAGGGCGCCGTCGATGGCCTGCTGCATCTGCTTCGCGTCGCCATGCTCGGCAAACTCGCGGATGAACTGGCTGCCCACGTTGCTCGTCATGATGATGATGGCGTTCTTGAAGTTCACCACGCGACCCTGGCCGTCGGTGAGGCGACCGTCGTCGAGCACCTGCAGGAGGATGTTGAAGACGTCGGGATGCGCCTTCTCGATCTCGTCGAGCAGGATGACGCTATAGGGGCGACGGCGAACCGCTTCGGTGAGCTGACCGCCCTCGTCGTAGCCAACGTATCCCGGAGGGGCACCAATCAGACGCTGCACGCTGAACTTCTCCATGTACTCGCTCATATCGATGCGAATCATGGCGCGCTCAGTGTCGAACAGGTACTCGGCCAGCGCCTTCGCCAGCTCCGTCTTGCCCACGCCCGTGGGACCCAGGAACAGGAAGCTGCCAATGGGGCGGTCGGGGTCGGAAAGGCCCGCACGGTTGCGGCGAATGGCGCCAGCCACGGCGGAAACCGCCTCGTCCTGCCCCACTACGCGCTGATGCAGGCTATCTTCCAGATCGGCGAGCTTCGCCATTTCGCCCTGCATCATCTTCGAGACGGGAATGTTCGTCCAAGCGGAAACCACCTCGGCGATTTCCTCGTCGGTGACCTCCTCTTTCAGGATGGCACCGCTTTCCTGCTTCTCGTTGAGCTCCTGCTCGGCCGCTTCCAGCTCCTTCTGGAGCTGCGGAATGCGGGCAAAGCGAATCTCGCTGGCCAAGGACAGGTCGCCCTCGCGCGTAGCGCGCTCTTCCTCGGCGCGAGCGTCGTCGATGCGCGTCTTCAGCTCCTGCACGTGCACGATGACGTCTTTCTCGTTGCGCCACTCGGCCTTGCGCGCGTCAAGCTCTTCGCGGGCTGCGGCAATGTCGCGTTGCAGGGCCTGCAGTCGCTCGCGGCTCGCCTGGTCCTCTTCCTTCAGGAGCGCCTGCTCCTCGATTTGCATCTGCGTGAGCTTGCGGTTGGCGAGGTCGATGTCCTCGGGCATGCTGTCGATCTCGATGCGCAGGCGGCTGGCCGCTTCGTCCATGAGGTCGATGGCCTTGTCGGGCAGGAAGCGGTCGGAAATGTAGCGATTGGAAAGGTTGGCCGCTGCCACCAGGGCGCTGTCGGTGATACGCACGCCATGGTGGATTTCGTACTTCTCCTTCAGGCCACGCAGGATGGCGATGGTATCTTCCACCGTGGGCTCGCCAATGACGACAGGCTGGAAGCGGCGCTCGAGGGCGGCGTCCTTCTCGATGTACTTGCGATACTCGTCGAGCGTGGTGGCGCCGATGGCGTGCAATTCGCCACGCGCCAGGGCGGGCTTCAGCATGTTGCCCGCGTCAAGCGAGCTATCGCCCGTGCTGCCAGCGCCCACGATGGTGTGCAGCTCGTCGATGAACAGGATGATGCGCCCATCGGAGTCCTTCACTTCGCGCAGCACGGCCTTCAAGCGGTCTTCGAACTCGCCGCGGTACTTGGCGCCCGCCATCATCGAGCCAAGGTCGAGCGCCACGATATCGCGGTCGCGCAGGCTACTGGGCACGTCGCCAGCCACGATGCGCTGTGCCAGGCCCTCGACGATGGCCGTCTTGCCAACGCCCGGCTCGCCAATGAGCACGGGGTTGTTCTTGGTTCGCCGCGAAAGCACCTGCACCGTGCGGCGGATTTCCTCCGAGCGACCGATAACGGGATCGAGCTTGCCTTCGCGCGCCTGTTGCGTGAGGTTCTGACCGTACTTTTCCAAAGCCTCGAACTGGGCCTTTTCCGTCTGGTCGGTTACGCGCGTGTCACCACGCAGGTCGTCGTAGGCCTCCTCGATGTTCTTGCGCGTCACGCCGGCGGCGTTCAGGATCTTGCCGGCGTCGCCCTTTTCGCCCGCCAACGCAATGAGCAGATGCTCGCTGGTGGCGTAGGAATCGCCCATCTTCTCGGCAGCCTTTACGGCCTCGTCGAGCACGTTCATGAGGGCCGTGCTAGGCATGCCCGAGATGCCCATAACGCCGCCACCGCCACTGACCTTGGGCATCGCGTCGATCTTGTCGTCGACATTGCGAAGCAGCTGCTTCGCATCGGCGCCAATGCGCTTGATAATGGCGTTGAGGTTGTTTTCCTGCGATTCCAGAAGCGCCTTCAGCAGATGCACGGGCTCGGCCTGAGCCGCGTTGGCATCGCTCGCAATGGAGATCGCGCTTTGCAGCGCCTCCTGCGCGGTGATGGCCAGCTTCTGAAGATTTCCCATGTTCATGGTCGTACCTCCTTAGAGGATTATGTGATGTAGGAAATGCCCGCGCGAGAGACCGCGGGCGCGTCTATGCGATACGGGCCGCACACGAATGGGCGGCCCGCAGTGTCGTCATGGTCAGGGAAGACGGCGAAGGGAGTTGGTTTGCGCGACGACGAGCGAGGTAACGCTCTCGCGCGTTTCCAGCTCGTGCACGCGGTCGGCCAGACGACGCACCTTCTTGTGCAGGGCGTCGAGCTCGGCGTCGCGTTCGTCGATGCGACCCTGCAGGTCGAGAATGCGGATGACGCCGGCCAGGTTGATGCCTTCGCCGGTGAGCTCGTTGATGAGCTCGAGCCGCTCGATGTCGGCCTGGGAGTACATACGGGTGTTGCCGCTGGTACGCTTGGGCGTTACCAGCCCCTTCTGCTCGTAGGAGCGCAGCGTCTGAGGGTGCACGCCGGCAAGCTCGGCCGCCACGGAAATCATGTACAGAGGGCGATCGCGGTCGTCCATTACCATGTCCTCACCTGCTCTTCCGTTGCCGATTCGAATGCCTCGAGGGCTTCGCGCTGAGCGTCGTTCAGCTCACGGGGAACCTTCACGTGCACCGTGAGCAGCAAATCGCCCGAATCGGAGCTCTTCACGCGGGGAGCGCCCGCGCCACGCACCTTCAGCACCGTGCCGTCTTGCACGCCTGCGGGAACCTTCACGCGGACCTTGGTGCCATTAGGGGCGGGAATTTCCACCGAAGCGCCCAGAGCGGCTTCGCCAAGGGAAACGGGCAGGTCCATGAGCACGTTGGCTTCGTCGCGCGTGTACAGCTCGTGCGGCTCGATGTGCGTGGTGACCAGCAGATCGCCTGCGGGGCCGCCATTGGAGCCGGGTTCGCCCTGCGCGCGGAAGCGAAGGCGCGAGCCCTCGACGGCGCCGGCGGGAACCTTGCACGTGAACGTCTGCGTGCCATCGCGACCGGGAACGCGCACGCTCACGCGCTTCTCGCACCCGGAAAACGCCTCGTCGAACGTAACCTTCAGCGTGACGTTGATATCGCGGCCCTTCTGGGGACGCGGGCCGCGCTGAGCGCCGCCGAAGTCACCGAAATCCCACGTGCCGCCAAAGGCACCTTCGCCACGGCGAATGCTTTCCAGGATATCGGCCCAGCTGCCGAAGCCGCCACCAGCACCGCCGAACGGATTGCCACCGCCCCAACCATGGGGAATCTTGCTGGCGTCGCCCGTACCGTACTGGTCGTACAGCTTGCGCTTCTTCTCGTCGCCCAAAACTTCGTAGGCTTCGTTAATCTGCTTGAATTTCTCCTCATCGCCACCAGCGTCGGGATGCTCCTTCCGAGCCAGCTTGCGATAGGCCTTCTTAATCTCATCGGCCGATGCGTTCCGTGAAACGCCCAGCGTCTTGTAATAATCCGGAGTTGCCATAACGTTTCACCTCTTTCAAATACGCAACCAAACCAAAACTTCCATCAGGGCGAACAGCGAAGCGCCTTCGCCCGCGGGACAAACCCACGACCCGGCGAGCGGAACCCACTCGCATCAGGGCGCAAAGCGAAGCGAGCGCCCGTGGAAGCACTCCACGGCCCGGCGAGGAGCATCCACTCGCAGCAGG
>NZ_JAZZJS010000053.1:0-2202 GCF_056180635.1 Denitrobacterium sp.
GCGGCAGCAGAGGAAAGAAAAGCCCCCTCACCCGCACGCTTCTCCCCCGACCTGGAAGCACTTATCGAGCACCTGGAGGCTGACCTGCCGCAAGAGGTGGCTCCGCAGCTGAAGCGCTACTATGCCATCAAGTACCTGGAACGCGACGAAAAGGTGCTCGCGGAGCTGGGGAAAATCGAGGACCTAGACGGGCACGTACGCGCAGTCGAGGCCCGTTTCGGCGACCGCGCCGACGCCGTAATCAGCAACGAGCGCTATAACTTCATCACAAGCTTCATCGACCAGGTTCAAAAGAAGCACGAGCCCGCCATGAGCACGACCGCGAAGATCGACCGTGTCCTGCTGAACCGCGTGTTGGCGCTGCCTATCTTCGTGGTGATCATCGCCGCCGTGTATTACATCTCCGTCAGCACCGTGGGTGGCTACGCAACCGACTGGGCCAACGACGGCGTGTTCGGCGATGGTTGGTACCTCGATCCCATCGCAATCGTGAATCCCGACGCAAGCGCTCAGGCGCGCTACGATGCCGACGCCGAACCGTACGACGAGGCTCAAGAGGCGATTGCTAATTACTTGGATGTTGCGTCCGAGGCGGGAATCGAAACCGATGTCGTAGCAGCCAACTTCCTCGCCGAGCCCGATGAGGAGCTGCTGGAATCGATGGGCGAAGGATTCGAGCCCAACCCCGAATCGACCGAGGCGCAATCGGCGCTGAAGGCTTTCGAAACGGAAGCCGCAAGCAGAAGTGTAATTGCCGAATACACGACCATCGACGAGGAGAACCTGACAGAGACCGATTACCACGTGTACGTGGGCGAGAAGAACGAAGCGAAAGCGCAAGCGCTCGCTAACGCCCGCAACGAGGAGATTGCAGCCGAAGGACGCACGCAGGCAGCCGAGGCCGTCGTTTACAACTTCGATGGCGAGGCGACCTCGGAGGAAGATGAGGACGAACTGGTGCCGCAGGGCATCCAGGTGCCGGCGCCGAAGCCGCACGAGGCATACGGCATCTGGATTCCCGGCATCCCTGTGCTGCTCGGCGGCGCGTTAAAGGCCGTTGGCTGCGTTGACTGGCTCTATGACCTCATCATGGACGGCATCGTAGCCGGCGTGGGCGCCGTGCTCGGGTTCGTCCCGCAAATCATGATCCTGTTCTTTCTGCTGGCAATACTGGAACGCTGCGGTTACATGGCGCGTGTCACGTTCATCCTGGACCGCTTGTTCCGCCGCTTCGGTCTGTCGGGCAAGACGTTCATCCCCATGATCATCGGCACGGGTTGCGGTGTGCCGGGCATCATGGCGTCGCGCACGATTGAGTCTGAGTCGTCGCGCCGCCTGACCGTGATGACCACCACGTTCATGCCGTGCTCGGCGAAGCTGCCCATCATCGCGCTCATCGCGACCGCCGTGTTCGGCGGCGTGTGGTGGGTCGCCCCGCTCGCATACTTCATGGGCATCGCCTCCATCATAATGAGCGGCATAATCCTGAAGAAGTTCAGGGCCTTCCGCGGCGAGACGACGCCCTACATCATGGAGCTCCCTGAGTATCGCCTGCCGCGCTTCGTTGACTTGCTGCGCAGCATGTGGGAGCGCGCATGGGCGTTCATCAAGAAAGCCGGCACCATCATCTTGCTGGCAACCGTGGTCGTGTGGTTCCTCTCGGGCTACGGCATGTACGAGGGCCAGTTCATGTGGGTCGGCGAGGAGCTCATGGACCACTCGTTCCTGGCGTACTTCGGTAACGCGTTCGCGTGGGTGTTCACGCCGCTTGGCTTCAATAACTGGCAATCGGCCTCCACGGTTGTCACCGGCCTTATCGCCAAGGAAAACGTCATCGGCACGATGGCCATCGTGTTCGGCGGCGGCGAGCTTCCGTGGGCAAGCGAGTTCATGCAGGCACTGGCCGTAACCACAGGTTCAGTGGCGCTTGTTCCCGTTGCCGCATTCGCGTTCATGACATTCCAGCTGCTATGTGCGCCGTGCTTCGCAGCCATGGGCGCCATCAAGCGCGAAATGGGCGGCTTCAACAAGTGGTTCTGGGCAGCCATCGGTTGGGAGTGCGGCTGGGCGTACGCCATCGCGCTTATCGTGTTCCAGGTGGGCAAGCTCGCGGTGCTGGGGCAGTTCGGCATTGGCACGGCAGTTGCCTTCGCGCTGATTGCCATCATCCTGCTCGGTCTGTTCCGACCCATGCCGCGCGAT
>NZ_JAZZJS010000054.1:0-21580 GCF_056180635.1 Denitrobacterium sp.
GCGAATGGTGTCGAAGCTGATGAACGTGCGGGCATTGCCGATGTGAATGTAGTTATATACCGTGGGGCCGCACACGTACATGTGCACTTTACCCAGTTGAGCGCTCTGAAAATCTTCCTTTTCGCGCGTCTTCGTATTGTAAATGCGAATCATTAA
This sequence comes from Denitrobacterium sp., assembly GCF_056180635.1. NCBI lineage: Bacteria > Bacillati > Actinomycetota > Coriobacteriia > Eggerthellales > Eggerthellaceae > Denitrobacterium > Denitrobacterium sp. The sequence continues at coordinate 157 of NZ_JAZZJS010000054.1, forward strand.
CGAGCCTATCTTCCCGTATTCCTACTGAAGAGCATGGTAGCCGATTGCCTATGGGAACGGTATGGAATCGGCGAAAACGCACGCAAAGGCACGCTTAACGCACGAATGCGCAAGCGTGCCTTTGCGTTGCCTGGTTAGTTACATCGAGCGAGCAGCGCCGTGGCCTGGGCGGAAATGCCCTCGCCGCGCCCCTCGTAGCCCAAATGCTCGGTGGTGGTTGCCTTCACCCCAACGTTCTGGACGTCGATGGCCATGGCCTTGGCAAGGTTGGCGCGCATGGCATCGCGATGCGGCGACATCTTGGGAGCCTGGGCGGAAATGACGCTATCGACGTCGACGATTTCGAAGCCAAGTTCGCGCACGTACTCGACGGCCTTCGCCAAAAGCACCATGCTATCGGCGCCTTCGTAGGCGGCTTCGGTGTCGGGGAACAGCTTGCCGATATCGCCCGCGCGGGCAGCGCCCAGTATGGCGTCGGCAATGGCATGGGCCAGCACGTCGGCGTCGGAATGACCGAGCAGCCCCTTTTCGTAGGGAATGGTTACGCCGCCGATGATGAGCTTGCGGCCTTCCACGAGCTGATGGGTGTCGGCGCCCAGGCCAATGCGCAGCTGCGGCAACGTCATTCCTGCTCACCAGCCCTTTCCTTCAGCATGGTATGCACTGCGGCGGCCAGCATGAGGTAGTCTTCGGGCACGGTGAGCTTGATATTGTCGCGCTTGCCTTCCACCACGAGCACCTTGCCGCCCAAGCGCTCGATGAGCGAGGCGTCGTCGGTGCCCACGAAGCCATCGGAAAGGGCCGAGGCATGGGCGCGACGATAGATGCCCGTGCGGAACACCTGCGGGGTCTGCGCATTCCAGAACACGGTGCGGTCGGGCGTGCCCACAATCACGCCGTTTTCGACGACCTTGAGCGTATCGACCGACGGATGCGCCACCACGGCGCCGTCGGCGTCGACGTTGCCCTTGAGCACGCTGATGGTGTGCGCGATGAGCTCGGGGCTGATGAGCGGGCGCGCGCCGTCGTGCAGCACCACGAACTCGAAGCGATCGTCGACGAATTCCAAGCCGGAAAAGGCGCTTTCCTGGCGAATATCGCCCGAGGGTGCCATGACGACGGGCGTGACGAAGGGGAATGGGTCGATGGCACGCGCCAGGTATTCCGCCTGGCGGTCTTCGGGGCACACGACCACGATGAGGCCGATATCGCCCACGGCATCGAACGCCTCGGCGGACCAGGTGAGGACGGGCTTGCCAGCGATTTCCACCAGCTGCTTGCCGCCTTCGCGGCCGAAGCGCTCGCCCTGGCCACCAGCCAGGATGATCGCCGCCGTCTTCGGGTCCTTATCGACCTTGCCTTCGAGCCCAACGAGATTCTGGGTGAGCGCATCGAAATCGATTGCGCTGATGAGAGCCTCGGGCGAGCGCAGCGCCGAGGGGGCGTAAATGGGATCTACCGTGCCCGCAAGGTTGTACTGCGCGTCTTCGCTGCGCATGGTGCGCCTCCTTTTCAATCCATAAGCGCGGGACATCCCGCGCTTACCACCCATGATACGACAAAACCCGCAGGATGCAGAATCGCGGGCAAAGAGAAGGCGCATGAGCGAGTCATGCGCCTTCGTTCGAAACTAGTTAGCGGCTCCGCTGGCCGAGGGCAATCCCCCGGCACCCGGCCCACCCGAACGCAGCGCGCGGCCGGTATCGGAAAGGTCGTAGCCATGCATGAGCAGCTCGGCATCCTGGGCGATGCTATCGCGCCTACGCGGCGCGGGAATGTCGCCCGAACCCGGCTCGAAGATGAGCTCGCCGTCTTTCAGGTCGACGTCGATAACCGAACCCGAACGCCACTTCCCTTCCAGGACCTGGTCGGAGATCGGGTCCTCCAGCAGGCGCTGGATGGCGCGGCGCAGCGGACGCGCGCCGTAGGTGGTGTCGGTGCCCTGCTCGGCGATGAAGCGGCAGGCCTCGTCGGTGATGTTGATGGTCATGTTCTGGGCGATCAGACGTTCGCGCAGGTCGGCAACCATCAGCTTCACGATCTGGCCGATTTCTTCCCTCGTGAGGCTCTTGAAGACGATCGTCTCGTCGATGCGGTTCAGGAACTCGGGGCGGAAGAGCTTCTTCAGCTCGCTCGTCACGCGGCTCTTGATTTCCGTATCGGACAGGCCAACCTGCTCGGAACCACCGAAGCCCAGCGGGGCCGTCTGAGCGATATCGCGGGCGCCCACGTTGCTCGTCATGATGATGACGGTGTTGCGGAAGTCGACCGAACGGCCCTGGCCGTCGGTGAGCCTGCCCTCTTCCAGAATCTCCAGCAGGATGTTGAAGACATCGGGATGGGCCTTCTCGATTTCATCGAACAGCACGACCGAGTAGGGGCGCTGACGCACGGCCTTGGTGAGCTGGCCGCCCTCGTCGTAGCCAACGTAGCCCGGAGGCGAACCGATGAGACGCGATACCGTGTGCTTTTCCATGTACTCGCTCATGTCGAAGCTGATGAGCGCGTCTTCGCTGTTGAAGAGGAACTCCGCCAGCGCCTTGGAGAGCTCGGTCTTGCCCACGCCGCTGGGGCCCAGGAAGATGAACGAACCGGTGGGGCGCTTCGGGTCGGCCAAGCCGCTGCGCGCGCGGCGGATGGCCTTCGAAACCGCAGTGACGGCTTCGTCCTGACCCACGATGCGCTCGTGCAGCACGTTTTCCATGCGCAGGAGCTTATCGGCCTCGGCTTCGGTAAGGTCGCTCACGGGCACGCCCGTGGTCATGCTCACCACGTCGGCGATGTCTTCGGCGGAAACCTGCTGGAGCGTCTTGTGCGACTCTTCCTCCCATTTCTGCTGGGCGGCTTCACGCTCGCGCTTCAGCTGCTCTTCCTCGTCGCGCAGCGCCGCGGCCTGCTCGAAGTCCTGGTCGGCAATGGCGCCTTCCTTCTTGTGGCGCACCGAACGAAGCTTGTCGTCGAGCGCAGCCAGCTCGGGCGGAAGGGTCATGTTGCGGATGCGCATGCGCGCGCCCGCTTCGTCCATGACGTCGATGGCCTTGTCGGGCAGGAAGCGATCCTGGATGTAGCGGCTCGAAAGCTGCACGGCTGCCTGCAGCGCGTCGTCGGTGAACTTCACGCCGTGATGCGCTTCGTAGCGATCGCGCAGGCCCTGCATGATGCGGATGGACTGCTCTTCATTGGGCTCGCCCACGGTAATGGGCTGGAAGCGGCGCTCGAGAGCGGAATCCTTTTCCACGTGCTTGCGGTATTCGTCGATGGTGGTGGCGCCGATGACCTGAATCTCTCCACGCGACAACGGCGGCTTCAGGATGCTGGCAGCGTCGATGGAGCCTTCAGCGGCACCCGCACCGATGAGCGTATGCAGCTCGTCGATGAACAGGATGATGTCGCCCTCGGAAATGACTTCCTTAATGCACTTCTTCAGGCGTTCCTCGAACTCGCCGCGATACTTGCTGCCTGCGACCAAGCTGGAGATATCAAGCGTGAAGAGGCGCTGGTTGCGAAGGATGTCGGGAACCTGGTTGCTCACGATGAGCTGCGCGAGGCCCTCGACCACAGCCGTCTTGCCCACACCGGGGTCGCCGATGATGAGCGGGTTGTTCTTCTGGCGGCGGCACAGCACCTGCATGATGCGCTCGATTTCGCCCGCACGGCCGATGACCGGGTCGAGCTTGCCTTCGGCGGCCTTCTTGGTGAGGTCGGTGCCGTATTCGGCGAGCGCGCTTTCCTTGGGCTGGGCCGCAGGGTCGGCGCCGGAGCGGCCGGCGAAGACCGAAGACTGGCCCACCAGGTCGTTCAGGGCGCTGCGCACGGCATCGCCCGAAACGCCCAGGCGACCCAGCGCGTCGATTGCCGCGCCCTCGCCCTCGCGCACGATGCCCAGCAGCAGATGCTCGGTGGAGATATAGCTCTGGCCCATCTGCATGGCCTCGCGCAGGCTGTTTTCCAGCACGCGCTTCACGCGCGGCGTGAAGCCCAGATGGCCGGACACATCGGAATCGGGGTCGATGGCAACGACCTGCTTGACGGCATGAACCGCCTCGTCGTAATGCACGTTCAAACGGTCGAGCGCCTGCGCGGCCAGACCGTCTTGCTCTTTGATGAGCGCGAGCAGAATGTGCTCGGTGCCAACATAGGGCTGATGCAGGTTTCTGGCTTCGTCTTGCGCGATCACCAGCACCTTTCTAGCCTTGTCGGTAAACTTGTCGAATGACATGTGGCTCCTCTTTTCTACAGTGGGCCCTAAATTTTTCGTACCATGCTAGCACTCAACAAAATCGAGTGCCAAAACGACACGTTCCCGTAAGAAAAGAACCAAGGAAACGCATCGGCGAATCTAACGTATGCGCGCGATGGAGATATCCTTCATGTACACGCCAGGATGCTTCACGCGCAAGGCGTCGGCAGCGGGTTCCTCGCCACGCAGCCATGCCACCAGAGCGGCAGGCAGATTCACTCCCGCCTGATGGGAAAAGGGATAGCCGCCCCCGAAACGCGCGTTCATTTCCAGCACGCGCATATCGCGGTACGTGCCATCGTCGTTGCGTACCGCAAACACGTCAACATCCATATTCCCCGGATGGGGCGCCACCTCAGCAAGACGCTGCGCAAGCTCCACGAACTCGCGGGGAGCCTCGATCATTTCCGCCACGTCAGTCTCGCCCGAACGCATGGCAAGCTTCCTGCGCACCGAGACGCCGGCGAACGTGCCGTTCAAATCGCACATCACATCCATGCCATACTCGCAGCCCTGCGCGGCCTGCTGGATGAGCACCGCATGGCTGGGGTCTTCGCCCGACTCATACTTCACGTACGACTCCATAACGCGGTCGCTCACCATATGGTACGCAAAAGCAAGCTCCCCCTGCGTGCGCGCGCAGTGGATGCCAATGGAGCCCATGCCCCATCGCGGCTTCACGAACAGGGGGAATGCCACTTCGCCCGCAGCGAGGGCACGCTGCGCATCCTCAAGCGACAGATACGTTGCCAGCGCGGGCACGCCCACACGCTCGGCAAGCCTCTGCCCCAGGTACTTGTCATTGCACGCACGTGCGACTTCGAGCGGGGCCACGACGGGCTCCACGCCAATCGCACGGAATTCGCCAGCATGCGCCGACAGAACGGGAACGTCGATATCGAAGAGCGATAGAAGCGCGCCAATGCGATGCTCCTGGCAGTACGCGAGCAGGAAGGGAATGTACTCGTCGGAATAGATGAGGGGACACACCTCGGCCGCGTCGGCCACGGCGAACGCGGGCGTAAGCGACGAGCTGTTCACCACGTGAACCGCGCCTGAACCGGCGAGCGCTTCCTGGAACCAACGGACCAGGTAGGTTCTTCGCCCTACCGACGTGATGAGCAGATTGGGGCGTTCGGGGGTAAGCCCCGTTGCGCCAGCGGTAAAGCCAGCGCCCGAAATGCCCTGCTTGCCGATTTCCATATCGAGCCCCTTCATCACGCAATCCAACATGCCTGCCGTTGTGCAATTCGCCGATTATAGACCAGCCCATCGCGCCGCTACGAGAAAAACAGCCCCTTGCAGTCCTCGACGAATGCACGCGCCTGGGCGCGGCTCTCCTCGTTTCGCGCAGCGTAGTAGGCGCGCGCATCGTCGCGCGTGCGCTCGGAATACGCCAGCTGCTCGGGGCTAAACCCGAATGCGACGCCATACATCTTGTAGTCATCGGCGTAGTAGTCATCGTACGTCTTGCCCGGCTCGGGAACCACTACCGAAACGCATCCGCAAATGCTCGCAAGCGTGGAATACGCGGTTTGCATGTCGTAGCTCACGCAGCGCTCGCACTCGTTGAACACGCGCACCTTTTCGGCTTCCGACAAATCGTCCACCACGATGCCGTCGAACGACTCGGGCAGGTCGGCGCGATTCGCGCCCTTCCGAATGACGTAGCACGTGCCCGAGCGCGTGCCGAAATTCGTCTGCTTGTACAACTCGAGGTCGTAATATGGCGTTGTGAGCTGGCGTCCCTCCGGGTTCAGGTCTACGTCGTTAAACGGCTGCATATAGCAATAGAACACATCGCCGGCATCGTATGCCACGCCGGGACGGTCTTTGTACGTGTAGTGATACAGAAGCCAACGCACCACATGCGAAGCGTGCAGCGGATTGCCGACGATGTTGTCGGAGTACACCACCACGTCATCCCGTCCCACCATAGGCAGCCATTTGCGCTTCACGCCACGCACCGAGACGTTCACGTATCCCTTGAACAGCGGATTATTCAGAAACGGCTTCTCGCCGAAGAGCTTCACCAGCACAACGCGCACCGTATCGGTTACCGTGAACACGATCTGCTGGCGCCAGAAATACGCCTTCCTACCCGGCTCGTACTTCCGCTCGCCGGGATAGAACACGCGCGCACGATAGCCCAGCTCGGAAACGTATTTGGCGAGGGCATGCAACACGATGCCGCCACCACCGCTCTGGCGGGGCGACACGATGACGAACTGGGGCTTGCGGGGAAACCGGCGCGTCATGCACGCACCGCGCCTTTCGCGGCAGCAAGGGCGTCGAAGAAGAGGGGCGCGCCGCCCGTATGCAAAAACAGCACGCGTTTCCCATGGATGTCGTTCTGGGAAAGATGGCGAAGCATGCCATCGAACCCCTTCCCCACATACGTCTCGTCGAGGGGCATGCCCGCATACTCGAACGCGCGACGAATCGTCTCGCGCTCGCCCTGACTCGCGCACCCGTAGCCACCATGCAGGTACTGATCGGACACATGAATGCATCCGGCCAGGTTAAAAGGCACTTCGGCGTCAACCGACGACAGGTACGCCGAGCAATACTCCTCGATATGCCCGGAAGCCGCTTCGGCGGAGCGCGCCACGGAAATGCCGACGATAGTGCGACGCGCGCCTTCCAGCAAGCTGCCGCACACAAGACCCGCCTGCGTCATGCCCGTGCCCGTGGGCAGGAAGATGTAGTCGAATGCGGCGCCAACCTGGCGCTCCCACGCCCGAATCTCGTCATACGCATGCACATACGCGCTCACGGGAACGGCTTCGTTGCCCTTTCCAAGCTTATTGCCATAGATGTAATACGGGCGGTACCCGCGCTTGCGCAAGTCGCACAGCGCCTGCGTAACCGCATAGGACACGTCGCCCTTATCGCATGCGCGCACTTCGGCGCCCAAGCGCTTGCACAGCGCGGCATTGAACGACGCCGGTCGCGAGCCGTCCTGCTCGCCCGGGGAAATGATGATGCACGGCATGCCTGCACGGGCAGCGCCATTCGCCATGACGCGCGCAAGGTTCGAACGCGTGCTGCCATACGCAACGATGGCGTCGAAACCGCGATTCCACGCATCAGCGAAGAAGCACTGCGCGATGCGCGCCTTATTGCCGCCAAACGAAAAGGGTATGAGGTCATCTCGCTTCACGAACAGGCTGCAATCGCAATCGAACCCATCGACGGGAAGCACGGGCGTGGGCGCGACAAGCGTGCCATCGGCGTGAAAACCCGGAAGCGCATCGAACGGCGTCTGCTGGGAACTGATCATGGTCTACGAATTCCCTCCTTGCGTGGGCATCAGCACGTACGTTTCGGATAAGTCGCTCTCGTACGCCAAGGCAGGCGCTTCCAACCCCAGCGAATCGGAAAGCCATTCGAGCATGACCTCCGGATCGGGCGACGTCGAATACGTTTGAATGTACACCACAACCGGCGTGCCGGCAGGGTACGACGCCAGATAATCGCCCACCAGACTGCGGCTCTGGTCGTAGGGCCCATCGGCATTCACCGTGCAGATGGAATCGTATGCCACGAGCTGCTCGAAGTCGTTCGTCATGGCCGCATCGCGATACGTCGACACGAAATAGAGCACGGGGCAGTCGGCATGCTCCTGAGCGAACGCGGTGCGCTCGGGGTCTTGGGGCATCATATAGTTCGGCTTGACGACGAACGCGCCCAGACATACGGACGAAAGCGCCACGAGCACGCAACAAAGCGGCAACAGCGCAGGCGAGCGATCGAATGCGCCCAGCCTGGCCGCCCAAACCGCAAGCACGCCCACGATGAGGCACATGAGGGGAATGACCGAAAACGTATAACGCTCGTCGTGGTAGCCCCATACGATGCGCACGAGGAAGTAGGCGGCGAACGCGGGAACCACGATAATCCACGCCATGGCGTCGATTCCGCACTCAAGACGACCATCGCCGCGCATGCGCACGAGGCGCCACACGATGCACGCAACGAGCACGGCGGAAACCGCGCACATCATGAAACACGACGTGACGAGATACTTGAACGCCGCGGCCACCAGATAGGCGACAGACGGCGTGGAATCCACCGGAGCGAACCGGTCGGTGACGCTGGTCATCTGCTCGAATACGGCCGGGAACGTTGCAAGCATGGCGAGACCCGCCGCCACAACGACCGCCGCGAACACCAGCGCACGGCGTATCTCGCGCTTTGCCAGCACGAGGTAGCCCACATACGCCGCCGCAAGAAGAGCCAGGTAGAATACAAAAAGATACTGCGTGAGCATGCCGCAATACGCCGCGGCGAACACGAAGGCGTAGCGCGCAGCGCCCCCATTGCGATGCAGGCGCAGCAGGGCATACGCCAACAGCACCGTGAACAGCGACATGAGCATGTACATGCGTATGAGCACGAGCGTGGAAAGGCACGCCTGGCTCATTCCGTACACGAGCATCACGAGCACGGAAGCGGCCCTATCTTCCAGCAACTCCCGCGAGAGGCGATACAGGAAATAGAGCGTGAGCCCGAAGAACACGAGATTCACCGCCAGGCCCATCCACATGGAAAAGACGCCTGGGAACAGCGACGACACCAGATGGATCACGCAGTAGTAAAGCGGCGGATGCACATCTTTCGACTGATTGTAGAAAACCGAATCGAACGCGAATTGCTGACCCTCGTCGACCTGCACGTATTCCAGCAAGTCGCCGCGGCTGATAACCCTTCCCGTAATATCGTCGTCGTACGCGCTTTTCAGGAAAGGCGAATAATAGCCGTTCGAAAGCCCGTAGGTATATATTTCGTCGACGAAGTAACCCGACTTCGCGATGCAGAACGCAAGCCCCACGGCAAGCGTGGCAGCAAACGCGAGAACAACGAGAAGCGACGGCCGCAACGCATTCTTACCCTGCCCAGCCGTTGTGATCACTCCCCCATTCGCTCCCTTGCATACCGGGGATATTCTACACTATCCCCGGTCGCAGGCGTTACGGGCGGTAGTTGTGGATGGTGGTGCCCAGCGGGACGTTATCGTATACCCACTGCGCGTTCTTCCATTCCAGGCGAATGCAGCCATGCGAGAGATGCTGGCCAAGCTCTTTCTTCGATTCCAGAATGCTGTGCACGGCATAGGGGCCGGTGTACTTCGTGGCCCACTGCGACGAATACTCGGGCTCGCCCGCCCACATGAGGTAGCGCTCGTGCGACTGCGTGGTCCACGTGCCGGTGGGCGTGCGGTAATCGCTGCGCCCCACGACGCACTGCCAGAAATACTTGTACTGCCAGAAGCCCTTGTAGCCTACGAACACGCCGAACCAGCAGTTCGTAACGTCGGTGACGAGCAGGTAGCCCGTAGAGCTGCTCTTGCTCTGGGCGCGCAGGAACATTTCGAGCTGGACGCCGGAATAATCGTACGACCGCGTGATCTTGCCGTCGTTGTCGGCGTGATGCAGCTCGCCATTGCGCGCAACATAGCCGTTGCGAAGCACGTAATACACGTCGTTGATGCCGTAGTACAGCGAACCGTCGACGGTGAAATAGCCCTTGCGCGCGCCATAGAAACCGCCGCTGGCAACGCTCTGCACGTAATAGCGCTGGAAGACGCCATTATCGTAGGCCTTCGATACCACCCAGCCGGCGTTGGCGGGCATCTTACCGTCGTTATCGGCGAGCAGCATGCGCGAGCCGTACAGCATCTTGCCGCGCAGCACGTAGCCCTTGTTTCCCAAGCCGAAATACGGAGTTCCGCCTACCTTGAAGAAACCGGAACGCATGGCATGCTTGTCGCCATCGTAGTAATAGCGCTGGAAGGAACCGTCGTACGCCTTGGTGACAAGCCAGCCCGTTGCGCCATCGGACGTAGATGCGAGCTTGCCATTGTTGTCGGCGACGTACACATAGCCCGCGCCGTTATCCCACTTGCCACGCACGATGACGCCGTTCGGCTTTGCGTACGCCGTGTAACCAGAGCCTTCCGAAGCGGCAACCAGGCGCGACTTGGCGATGGACGCCTTCGAGTCGATCCAGTAGCGCTCGAGGGAACCCGTCCATGCCGAGGTAACGAGCCAGCGCGCCGTGAACGGAAGCGAAGCGCCGTTCGTCGCATACCAGGCAATGCCTTCGGCGCTCCAACCGTTCTTCACGAGCATGGCGTTCTCGGAAGCCGAGGTGGTGTAATTGTGGGAGCCGGCCTTGGCGTTCTTGTTGTACTCGCGATACACGCTAACGCCCGTGTCTTCCGAATCGGAATACCAGCCAATGCCCTCGTACAGCCAGCCCTTCTTCACCAAGCCGTCGCGTTCCTTCTCGGACGTGGTGTAGAAATGGTCGCCCGCATTGCGGTTGTACAGGCGATACACGGGGATGTTCGACGTGGAGGGAGCCACCCAGCCAATGCCCTCCCATTGCCAGCCCGCGCCAGCAACGTTCATGGCCTCGGATTCGCTCGACGTATAGAAATGCTCGCCCGAATTGGGGTTGTACAGGCGATACATATTCACATGCGTATCTTCGTAGGAAGGAGCTTCCCCATCGGAAGCAGCGGAAAGACCCGATTCGGCTTCTGCGGGCTCTTCCGCCTTCGCAACCGGGGCCGTAGCGGGAACATCGCCCGAAGCGGCAACGGAGCCTGCGGCATTCTGCGCGCCATCAGCCGCAGGAGCCGCTTCTTCAGCGGCGGCAGGAGCGGAAGCCTCCTCGCCAGCAGTCGCAACAAACGCCGCAGGATCGCCAGCAGCGGGCTTTGAAACCTCCTGCGCGCTAGCAGGCTCGTCCGAGGAAACAACAGGGTCTTCAGGGCTCGGACCATCAATCGCCTGAACGGCAAGCGATTGGTCGCCAGGGTTTTCGGCCGCATGGGCCGCAGACACGGGAAGCGCGCAGCAGCACGCTGCGACCGCAATTGAAAAAGCAAAGGCAATGATAGGCTTGCGCCTAGCGAAGAACATCGAATCGTTCGCCATGGTATCCCCCACCCGATGAATATGTGCGTAGTCCGTTCAGTATACTCCAGCGGCACCCATGAAAGCACTACTTCATTGAGGCGAACCGAAGGGCCCAAGTAAGAGCTCAAACGGGGAATTCCGAGCTATCTACCAGGGATTACGCCTTCCGGGCCTTGGCAAGACCGCGCTTCAGATACCAGTACAGGGGAAAATAGATATGACGCCGAAGGAGGGCTATCTCGGCACGCGTTTTCGCGTCGAGCGGACGGTCGTCGATGCAGCGAATCGCCGTCGCGAACGGCTCCGTCTGGCAGAGGTCGGCGAACGAGCGCTTGGTTTCCACCCCCAGCTGCCTCCAAACGGGGGGAATGCAGTCGACGCACGCCATGTAGAACGTATTGCGCAGAAACTCGGCATGGTGCTCTTCCATGAACTTCTGCACCGCGCCGTAGTACGTCAGCGTCTTCTTCAGCGACTCGGGGTCGTGACGGCGCGTAGCCGACGCGGAGTTGATGCGGTACTCGTACACGGGCACGTGGCAGCAGGCAACGCACGATGCGGCATCGAAGCAATGCAAGTTGAACGCCACATCCTGGGAGCGACGCAACGCCACGTCGCTGAGCAGGCTATTCGCCTCGAGGAATTCCCTACGGTACATGCGCGCCCACACGGCGCCAGCCAGGCCATCGCCCCGGCTGCCATCGGGTTCGATATTCGAAAGCACCATGTTCAGCAGGTACTCGCGGTCGGCATGGCCGAAGTAGGTGCGCTCGTCGGCGAAGTTCACGCGCACGCGCCGCGCATCGCCGTCGGCCTCGACGAAATCGCCCACCACGATATCGGGCACGCGCCCTTCGCGATTGGGCACAGCGCACGACAAGAGCGCATCAAGCGCGCCAGGCAGAAGGCGGTCGTCGGCATCCATGAAGCAAACCCACGTGCCGCGCGCCTTCAGCACGCCAGCGTTGCGTGCCGCCGCCGCACCGGCGTTTTCCTGGTGCAGTACCGTAACGCGAGTGTCTTCCTCTGCCAGCTCGCGTGCCACGCGCAGCGTGCCATCGGCGCTTCCATCGTCGACGATGAGCACTTCCATCTGGAAAAGCCCCTGCTCGAAAATGGACTCGACGGCCTCGCGCAGGCTATCTTCCACGTTGTACGCGGGAATGAGCACCGTTACCAGCACATCGCCGTTGCGCGCATCGTTATTCGGAACCACGTAGCATCCTTCCAAACCGCGGGCCATGCACCCGGCCGCCCATTCCTTCGAAGCCCGATTATAGCCCAGAGCAAAATGGGCTGCTGTATAATCGGATGCCGTCCGGCCAGCTAGAAGGAAGCATCCGTCGTGAACCGCCTATTTCGCCTTGCCAGCTATTGGATCCATCGCCATCTTCACCCGGTGAACGAGCGCACGCTCTGCAGCAAGAGCCTGCTCGAGCGCGAACTCGACTGGGCGTATTACGCACGCTACGGAACGCACCCCAACCTAACGGACCCCACCTCGTTCAACGAGAAGATGCAGTGGCTGAAGATCCACGACGCAACGCCACTGAAAACCATATGCGCCGACAAGATCGCAGCACGCCCCTACGTAGAGGAGCGCGTGGGCAGCAGCGTCCTCCCCCAGGTATTCCACGTGTGGGACGACGCAAACGACGTGGACTTCGCGGAATGCCCACGCTCCTTCGTGCTAAAGGCGAACCATGGATCGGGCATGATGCTCATGGTGGACGATGCACGGGCCCTTGATATGACGAGCGTGCGAAGCGCCTGCTCGCAGTGGCTCGATACCGACTTCGCGCTCACCATGCTGGAAAGCTGGTACGCCAACATCCCGCGCAAAGTGTACGCCGAAGAGCTGCTTGGCGACATCGAATGGGAATACCAGGTATGGTGCTTCAACGGCAAAGCCCAGTACGTGGGCGCCATGCACGACCCGCACGGAAGAAACGAAAAGCAGTTCTTCTCGCCTACATGGGAGCGCCAGCCGTTCGTATCGTCATTGCCCGTCCTCGAGGGGGACGTTCCCCGCCCCAACAACCTGGATACCATCCTGGAATACTCCGAACGCCTCGCCGCCGATTTCGCGTTCGTGCGCGTGGACTGGTACAGCTGCACGCAGGGGTTGAAATTCAGCGAGCTCACCTTCACCCCCGCAGGCGGGTTCGTGCAGTGGACCCCACGGGAATACGACGAGAAGCTGGGGCAGTTGCTCGAACTGCCGAAAGACGCGTAAGCCCTACGCCCTGGCGCACGCCAAGACGATGTCGCAGATGCGGTCGACGTCATCCAGGGAAAGCGATGCGTACATCGGCAGCGTGAGCACGCGGTTCGCCACATCGCGCGCGACGGGCGTGAGCGCGCTGGAATACGTATCGCGATAGCATGCATAATCGCTGATGAGCGGGAAGAAATACTTGCGCGCGCCGATGCCCTGCGCCGCGAGCGCCTCCTTCACGTCGTCGCGCCCGGCGCCGAAGGCGTCTTCGAAGATCACGGGGAAATACGCGTAGTTATGCTTCACGTTCGCGGGCACCTCGAACAGCTTCAGCCCCTCTATGCCGCGCAGGCGACTCATGTAGCGCTCGTACACGCCCTTGCGCAGGGCGATTTCACTATCGAGATGACGTAGGTTGCAGATGCCCATCGCCGCGCAGAATTCGTTCATCTTCGCGTTCCCGCCCACGTATTCCACGTCTTCGGGACCGATGATGCCGAAGTTCTTCCACTGATTCAGCACGTCGTACAACGAAGAATCGCGGAAGCACACCGCCCCGCCCTCGATCGTGTTGAACACCTTGGTGGCATGGAAACTGAACATAGCCGCATCGCCGAAAGCACCCGCGGACACGCCGTCGCGCTCGACGGCGAATGCATGCGCCGCATCGTAGATGACCTTCAAGCCGTGCCTGTCGGCTATTTCCCGAATCGCCTCGACATCGCACAGGTTGCCGTATACGTGCACGGGCAGGATTGCGCAGGTACGGGGCGTAATGAGCCGTTCGATTGACGCCGGGTCGAGCGTGCAATCGCTGCGGCGAATATCAGCGAAAACCGGCGTGAGCCCCTTGCGCACGATGGCATGCGTGGTGGACGCGAACGAAAATGGCGTGGTGATGACCTCGCCCTCCAACTGCAGCGCTTCCAAAATGCACTCGAGCGCGTTGTGCCCGTTCGTGAACAGCGCGATATTCTGAATGCCCAGGCGCTCCTTCAGCTGCGCCTCGAACAGCGCATGCTTCTCGCCCATGTTGGTAAGCCAATGCGATTCCCACAACGGGGCGATCTCATCCGCAAACTCCTGAAACGGAGGAAGCGAGGAGCGGGTTACCAGAATGGGCTCTGCGGACATGTGATTCCTTTCGCGTAAACGTCGTTGCCAGTATACGACTTAGCGGGCCCGCCACGAGGAAATGCCCTGGCGCACCAGGTTCACCAGGTACTCGAACTCCTCGACGTGGAACAGCTTCGCGAGAAGCGCGTAGACGGCAACGAACACGACCACCTGCACGGCAATCTGGCCAAGCGCGGGCAATCCAAGGAAGGAAAATGGAACCGACGCGCCCATGGCCACGATCGTTAGCACGATGCCCGGCGCGATGTCGCGCAGCTGTTCCCAATAGGAATACCCGATGACGCGCTTGTTCGGGTGCGCGTTCACGAACGTGGAGATTACGCCCGAGAGGATATACGCGCCCACCATGAGGTAAATGTCCTGCAGAACCAGGCCGAAGAACAGGATGAACGCGATACCGTAGCACTTCTTGATGACCTCGAGCTTCAAGAACAGGTCGCTGCGCCCCATGCCGTTGAGCGTCTGCAAGTTCGTGGTGTGAATGGGCAACATGGCGTATACGACGCAGTACATCTGCATGAAGGGAACGCAGGGAAGCCACTGCTCGCCCAGCAAGACCAGGACGATGGGCTGGGCGGTTACGGCGAACAGGCCCATAGCCGGCAGAATGAGAAAGGTGCTCGTCTTGATAGCGCGGCGCACCAGGCCCTTCACGTTGGAAAGGTCGTCTTTCGCGCGGGCCACCGCCGACATCATGACCGGCTGAATGGCCCCATCGAGCGTGGTGCCCAGCGCAGCCGGATACTTCTTGCCCTGGGAAACGAGGCCGAGCTGCCCCTGCGAGAACTGCTTGCCGATGATGAGGTCGGACAGGCTTTCGTACCCCGTCTGCAGCAAACCCGACGCAAGCAGTTTCCACCCGAACGAGAAATGCACGTACGCACGCTCGGCGCTGAACGTGAACTGCGGGAGCCAGCGATTCTGAACGAAGAGTACGGAGCTGTATATCACCTGATAGGCAAGCTGTTGAATAACGAGCGACCAAAGCCCCGCACCCAGCATGGCGGCCAGGATGCCCAGGAAGCCCGATGCGACAACCGAGGAAACGCCCGCCCAGAATATCTTGCGGAATTGCAGCTCGCGTTGCACGCCCGCAACCTGCACGGAATTGAACGCATTGATGAACAGGATGATCGTGAGCACGCGCAACGGGGCAACGAGGGCATCGTACTGGTAGAACGACGCAACGGCGGGTGCCGCGAAGAACACGATTGCGTAGAGAATGGCGGCCGTGATGAAGCACATCCAGAAAACGGTGCTGAAATCCTCGCGCTTCACGTTCGACGCCTGCACGAGCGACGTGTTCAGCCCCGACTGCACGATGACGTTACCCAAGTTCACGAATACGAGCATGATGGCCAGCGCGCCGAAGTCGTCGGGCGAGAGCAAGCGCGCGAGCACGATTTGCACCACGAGCGCCACGAGCGACGTGCCGCCACGCTCCATGAGCTTCCAGATCATGGAGGATATCGTGCGTGCCTTCAGCGTCTCGGCCCTCATCGGCGCATCCCCAGAGACAGAAGAATCTGCACGACGCGCTTCGCGAGCGTGCCACGCCAAAAGCCGTCGCGCCCCAACGTGCCGATGCGCGCAGCGGGACCCCACTCGAGCATGTGCCCAAAATCGAGCGCAAGCGCATACGCCCTGTTAGGCAGAACGTCTTCGTACGTATCGGCGAAGACGCGTGCCTGATCGTGGGCGGCACGCACGCCACCCACGGTTTCACGAGCATGAGACGCACGGTCAGCAAGCGAATAGCGTTGCGCCCCGAGCGAATTGCTCTCATGCTGACGATACATCATTGTGGCCTGGGGCAATACGGCCACGGCACCCATGGATGCCGCCACGAGCATGGTCCACCAGTCATGCATCTCCACCGCGGCGAGGCCCTCCTTCGGGGCGCGCACGCTCATGAAGCACGCACGGTTCACGAGCATGGTGCACCCGGGCGCCATATTCTCGACTAGCAGATTGTTGAACTCGACGTTTTGGATATCGCGTGCGGTATACGCCAGGTACGAGGGCGCGATTTCCGAGGCATCCTCGGCTACCACACGCGCATCAGTGCAGATGGCAGCTGGAGCACCGTCGAGCACCTCTTCCAGCTTGGCAATCGCCTCGAGCGAGGACGAGAGCTTGTCGGGAAGCCAAACATCGTCTTGGTCGCAGAACGCGAAGTAATCGAATTCCGCTTCATGCTCCTGGCAATACGCGATGAGCGAGAAGAAATTCTGCTTGGCGCCACCCAGGCGCTCTTCCGCGCGCATCACGACGAACCGCTCATCAGCTTGCGCATATTCCTGCAAAGTGGAAAACGTCGCATCGGTCGAGCGATCATCCTGCGCAACGCACACCCAATCGCGGTGGGTTTGCGCAACGAGGGAATCGAGCTGCTGACGCAGAAAACGCTCGCCCTGGTACGTGGCAAGCAGAATGCAAACGCGCGCCATGCTACTTCGCCTGCTCCGACGCGTCGTCTTCCGGCGCATCCTTGCGTTCGTAATGGTCGAGCTGATTGATGGCCACCTGCTCGGCAAGCTCTTGCACGCGGCATTCCAGCTGCGACACGCGCCTGCTGCCCGCGAAGTTCTTCAGGATGAGCACGAAGATGAAGAACAGGAAGATGAAATTGACGGGCGCCATGAAGCCGAAGGCATCCGATGCGAACACGGCGATTTCGGGGAAGATGCTCAAGAGGAGAATGATGAGCGAAAACGCAACCCAGAACAGGGAATCCTCGATGCGCATCTTCGAACGCTTGATGCTGTACAGCAGAAACGCCACCAGGAACACGGCGGCGACGATGAGGACGATTCTTAGGGCAAGGGACATGGCGGCCTACCTGAAAAACTGAATGAGCAGCACGGACAACGCGGTGCGCAGCATGTAGATGCTCGCGGACCACGGATTGAAGTAGCTGGTGCCCGCTGTGCGCTCCGCCATTTCGACGGGGACTTCCACGATGCGCGCGCCCTTCTTGCGAATGAGATACGACAGCGTATCGGGCTCGGGCCCCAGATTGGGACCATACGCGAGCTCCTTGATCATGCGACGATTGTACGCGCGCATGCCCGACGTTGGGTCGGTGATGCGCGTTCCCGTGGTGAGCCGGATCATGCCGCTGATGAGCGAGCCTCCGAAGCCGCGCAAGCCCGAAGGTTTGCGCTTGTCGACGAATCGGGAGCCGATGGCAATATCGCTGCTGGAAAGCTGGGCGACAAGCGCGTCGAGATACTGCGGCAAATGCTGTCCGTCGGCGTCGAACTGGATGACGCAGTCATAGCCATTGCGGTACGCGTACTTCAAGCCAGCCTGAAACGCACCGGAAAGACCCAGGTTGATGGGCAGATCGAGAAAGCGATACCCACGACGGCGGCAAATTTCGGCCGTGGCATCGCGGGAGCCGTCGTTCACGACAACATACGAATACGCGGGGTATTCGGCAACGAGCTCGTCGATGACGCGCTCGATGTTCTCCTCTTCGTTGTATGCGGGAATGACGAGAAGGGTTTTCATGCCCCCGCCTTATCAAAACCAATCATGAACTGCAGCTTTCTTCCCTTGCCTTGCAAGCAGGCCTATTTTATCCCATTGCGGGCGCACGCATCCACGCCCCGCCGCCATCCGCGCCTGAAATCACGCAGGAGGGCGAAACGGCGACGCTCGAACAGCAGATTGCTCACGAATTCCTTCACGATGCAGCTGCGCTCGGCGGCGTACTCCGACGTGCCACGATACTTCCGCAGCACGATAGCCCACGAACGCGCCTTGTCTTCCCTGCGGAAGTCGCTATGGTTCGTACGGTACATCTGCTTCAGGTGGAACCCACGCTCCCGGCTGAACCACGGCACCTTGCGTGCGTATTGATTGTCGCCAATGGCATGCGCCAGCGCCACTTCGTGCGTCTGCAGGATGCGGAAGCCATGCAAGCGCAAGTTGGCGCAGAAATCCATGTCGACCCAGTCCACGAAGAGCATCTCATCGAACCCGCCCACCGCATCGTACGCGGCAATGCTCACGAGCGAACCCGAGTTGATGGCACGAGGAACCTCGACAACGGAAGACGAAGTCTGCAGCGTATCGCCCTCCAGGTAGTTGCCGATGAGGGGGCAGACCAAGCCAACGCCTTCGCCCAGATGGCAGGCAAGAGTCTGCACCATGTCCAGAGTAGACGTGCTGTCCTCGTCAAGCAGCAGCACAGCCACTGCCCCCGCATCGCGCGCCGCTTGCACGCCACGGTTCAATGCAGCCGCCACACCCAGATTCTGCCCATTCTCGACCACCGTGCAGCCGGGAAAGCTGGAAGCCAGTTCGCGAATGGGCTGCATGTCCTGCGAGCCATTATCAACCAAGAACACGCCTGCCACCTGGCCGTTCACTGCCTGCAGGTTCTCGCGCAGGCGCACGAGGTCGGGGTTGAACGTAATAACCGTGGCGTAGATGGGCTCTTGGGTGTATGTCGAGGTAGTTTTCACGGCGCTTATTCTATCGCACCTGCGCAAATGCGCGCACGCGGCACATTTCGCACGCAGGCGCATATGTTGCATGGTATCGTTTTGCAAAACGGAAACGACCTGGGGGAACCGTGAGTACGAGCAAGCGCATTGGATTCGACATCGCCTTCGCCATCATCAGCGTGGTCTTCCTGATCGTGGGCATATTTGCCTCACCGCTGTTCAACGTCCCCGACGAAGAGTCTCATTTCTGCCGCGCATACCAGGTATCGGAAGGCTGCCTGGTTTCGTACGCCGACCCTTATGACCCCGACAACGGCCTGATGGGAGGCGTATTACCCATCGCCGTTGCCGTACCCGACGAGCTCGCCCGAACGCACACCCACGCCGACGTAGCCGACTACGCAACCCGCACCATCGACGATGACGACCGGTCGTTCGTTTCGTTCCGCAATACCGCGCTCTACAGCCCCGTTTCCTACGCACCGCAAGCTGCAGGCATTGCCATCGCGCGCCTGTTCACCGGCAATGCTGCCGCCCTCGCCTACGCAGGGCGCTTCATGAACTGGCTGGCAGCGGTCGCCATCATCTTCCTCTGCCTGCGATTTCTGCCTACGGGCAAGCCCATCGCCTTCGCACTCGCATTGCTGCCCATGATGCAGCAAGAGCTGTTCTCGCTGGCCACCGACGGCATGTCGTTCGCACTCTGCCTGGCCATCGTGACCTGTGCGCTCTATTGGCGCGAACAAGACCGCACCATGGGCCTTCGCCACCTGGCGCTCATCGCGGCTATTGTGCTTTCGCTTTCCCAGTTCAAGATCGTTTACGTGCCCATTTGCCTTGCACTATTCCTCATTCCCGTGGAGCGCTTCGGCGGAAAAGCACGCTACGCATGTTCGGTGGCGTGCATCGCCGCGCTGGGAATCGCCGGTTGCCTGGGTTGGCTTTCCATTTCGTCGGATATCTTGGCGCACGAAGCGCTGGGCACGGGCGTAGACCCTGATGCCCAAATGGCGTACGTGCGCTCGAACCCACTTGCATTCGTTGCGGCCATGGCGCGTACCTTCGCCGTGAACCTGCCGTTCTACCTGGAATCTTCCACTGCAGACTATCTGGCCTGGATGGGCATACGCACGAGCCCGCTCATCGTGATTCTGTACTTGCTGGTCCTGGCGGCCGCAACCATTTCGGGAACCGAGCCCTTGAAGCGGCCATTCACCCCGCGCACGCGCTTAGCACTCGCGGGCATCGCGATTCTGATCTGCGCGCTCATCTACGCCAGCCTGTACCTGCAGTACACGCCCGTGGGGTCTTCCATGGTCGGCGGCACGCAAGGCCGCTACTTCATCCCACTCTACCTGCTGATTATGCTTGCGGGCCTGTCGAATAGGAACCTGCTGCCCGCCAAGCTTGGCAGCCCCCTACGCTGGCTCCCGCCCGCATCGCTCATCCTGGGCCTAGCCACCGGCTTCACCACCATCGCCCACGTCATGTAGGAGGACTAGTAAATCCCGCGATCGAAATTCCTATTGGGAATTACGCCAGCTTCAACAACTCCCCCCGCAAATTCGTCCGCAAACAATAAGCTGCCATCGAAAGAATCAACAACGTCGATTCGCTCGCATTTGAGCCGACCTTGACGGTCCCTTCCGAGCCATAAACTAAGTTCGACGTACGCTCCCTGTTCCAGCGGGCCAACAGGAAGTTCGTATTTTCCATCGGCCTCATCCTCGCAATAGAGCGTCACAACGTTCTCACCATTGAAATGTCTATTGCGATAAAAAACCCATTCAGAATTAAGTTCCTCACCAGGCTCATCATCGGGGTACATTACCAGCACGTCCGAATCAGGACAGAGGGAGACGACAGCAGTATATGTCGATGAGTCGTAAGAGAGTACCTGGCCATGCGCGGTATGGGGATACGTCCAGTAGCTATACCCTGTAGTCATGCCTGTTTCCGCACGATGAGGCGAACAGCCGCTCACACCTAGCGTGAATGGCAGGAAAGCGACTGCGATAAATACCGCGCGCAAGAGAAACGCTCCGGCAAAAGGTTCTCGTATTAAAGGCCGAGCAGCATACAATGCCATGGGTCGCGCACCTCGATTGTACGAACGGGCAAGCAACTTCGAACAGCAAAACTCGCCGCTATTGTTCGCCTTCGAGAGGGAAACGTCAACCTAGCGCGTTTCGAGCCAGTCGATGATGCGGTCGATTTCGCGAACGTCGGTGCCGCCGGTGGCGGAAGTATGGTCGGCGGCCAAAAGAACGATGAAGTACGTTTCACCGTTCACGCTGGCCTTGGCAAGCATGGATTCGCGTTCGTTCGTACCTGTCTTTATGCAGGTGAAATCGTTGCTGCCAAGCCTCTGCCCCGAAATGGGCGCGTCGGCAGCCGCGGCGTTCAACGTAAGCAGCATCATGTCGTTGGCGGTGGACTGGTT
>NZ_JAZZJS010000055.1:0-5294 GCF_056180635.1 Denitrobacterium sp.
TCGAGGCTGATGGCTTCGAGCACGTGACTGCGCGTGTCCTTGTTGGCGGCGCATGCGGCGCCCGTGCCCACGAGGACGTTCTTCTCCTCGAGCAGGAACACGATGCGCTCGGCGTCGATGCCGGGGAACGAGATGTGCAGATGCCCAGGCAGGCGATGCTTCTTGTGGCCCGAAACCACGGCCTGGGGGAACTCGCGCGTGAGGTAGCGCTGCAGCCCGTCGCGCAGCACCTGCAGGCGTTCCGCTTCCACCATGCGGTCGGCAACGGCCAGCGTGAGGGCCTTCGCGAAGCCCACGGCGCCTGCCACGTTTTCGGTGCCCGAACGCAGGTTGCGCTCCTGGCCGCCGCCGTGCACGAGCGCGTGCAGGTTCACGTCGGGCTGCGCCCAGAGCAGGCCCACCTGCTTTGGGCCGTAGATCTTGCCGGCGTTGCAGGTGAGCATATCGACGCCCAGGCTGCTTACGTTGATGTTGGTTTGGCCTGCTCCCTGGCTTGCGTCGCAGTGCAGGAACAGGGGAGTGGAGTCGCCGTTCTGCAGGCGGCGCATGCGTTCCGCGCGCACGATTTCGGCGATGGTGCGGATGGGCTGGATGGTGCCCAGCTCGTTGTTGGCAAGGCCAATGCTCACCAGGCGCGTTGCGGGGGTGATGGCCGCCTCGATGTCGGCGGGCATCACGCGGCCCGTGGAGGTTACGCCCACGAGGGTGTGGTTGTGCGCCCTGGCGCAGGAAAGCACGCTAGCATGCTCGATGGCGCAGGTGATGACGTGCGCGTCTTCCGCATCGTCGAGGCAGGTGAACGCGAGATTGATGGATTCCGTGGCCCCGGCGGTAAGCACGATGTCGGCTGGTTTGCCCCCGATGGCATGCGCTAGGTCGGCGCGTGCTTGCTCGTAGGCCCTGCGTACGGCGACGGCCTGCGCGTAGGGGCTGCTGGGGTTGAAGAACAGCTCGGATTCATAGGGGGCCATGGCCTGGCGCACGCGCGGGTCGAGCGGCGTGGCGGCTGCATGGTCGAGGTAGATGATCTGGGACATGTGACCCTCTCGCGTGTACGTTCGTGGGAAATGCATTCGCACTATACCCCACAATTGCGGTGGGCACGTGAAGACGCGCGCATAACGCGCGGGTACCATAACATGGTTGCTATCCTCGCGGAGTGGTGCAAAGGAGTGCATTTCGAGCGTGCCCCAACATATGGCCTCATGGGGCGGGGTGGGCACAATCGAACATGATTTTCGTGTGCAATATACGAAAAAATGGCTTCATGGATGGGCAATCGTATTGCACTTCGTATTCGTGCGCACTACACTACAAAAGTTCGCTTTCAGAAGCCCCGTACAGCAGTGCGAATGCGGAACGGGAACGAAGGTCGTCCAGGGCCAGAGTCCCGTGTTCGGAGTAGGATCCCGACGTCCGTGTGTGCCTGCACTTTTGGAAAACGACACCCCTTGGGTTCGTTTGCGGCACAAGCTTCAGAAGCCGTTTGCGAGCACAAGGAACGTAATTGGAGGAAACAGAGTGAAGACGTATTACGCCAAGCCCAACGAAGTTGAGCGTGAGTGGGTCTTGATCGACGCTGAGAACCAGGTTCTCGGCCGCGTTGCCACCAAGGCTGCCACCATTCTCAAGGGCAAGAACAAGCCTCAGTACACCCCGCATGTCGACACCGGTGACTTCGTGATCATCGTGAACGCCGACAAGATCCGCCTGACCGGCACCAAGGCCGCTCAGAAGGAGTACTTCCGTCACACGGGTCATCCGGGTGGTCTGAAGAGCGAAACGTTCGAAGAGGCCATGCAGAAGCACCCCGAGCGCGTTATCGAGCATGCTGTTAAGGGTATGCTCCCCAAGAACACGCTTGGCCGCGCCATGGGCATGAAGCTCAAGGTTTACGCTGGTCCCGAACATCCGCATATGGCTCAGAAGCCCCGTCAGATTAGCTTGGAGGATTAACCAATGGCAGGTGAAGCAATGTATTACGGCACCGGCCGTAGGAAGAATGCCGTCGCTCGCGTTCGCCTGGTGCCCGGCACCGGCAAAGTCACGGTGAACGGCAAGGAAGCCGCTGCGTACTTCGGTCGTCAGCAGCTGGTCGATTACGCGACCGCTCCTTTCAAGGTTACCGATACCGTCGAGCACTTCGATGTGATCGCTCGCTGCAATGGCGGTGGCATCTCGGGTCAGGCCGGCGCTCTGCGTCACGGCATCTCCCGCGCCCTGCTGGAGGCTGGCGAGTACCGCGCCGAGCTGAAGAAGGCTGGCTTCCTTACGCGCGATAGCCGTATGGTTGAGCGTAAGAAGTACGGTCTGAAGAAGGCTCGTAAGCGCCCGCAGTTCAGCAAGCGCTAATCGGTCTCACGTGGGCGGCATCTTGCCGCTCACCGCTCCGGTCGTTGGCCTAAGCCAACTCCCTCGCGGTTCGGGGCAATCTGCTCGCCCACGCGAAACCTTGCCCCGGCTCCGGCTGGGGCTTTTTTTGTTGCCAGCGGCCTGCTGCGTTGGCCTAAGCCAACTTGGGTTCGCGGCGGGCGGGTCCCGCTCGCGGGTCTTCGGATGGGCGGATGCGCTTCGCTGTCCGCCCTGCCGCGGCGGGGTGGGGCTGTGTAACATGGCATTTTACTTGCTTGCAATCATCATGAAACATTGCTCTTGTATGTTTGACCCAAGCATGGTGAGGAAAGACTTATTCCGTGGTATCGTAGCCAGAAACCATCGCGTGTGCAGGCGAAGGCGCCTGCGTAATTGGTTGCCCGGTCGGGCGGCACCGTGTTAGGCCTATGAGTGAGGAGCGCAACAGGATGTCGGATATTGAAGCAATCTACGGATCGATGGTGTTCAACGACGCCGTCATGGAGGACCGCCTGCCTAGCGATACGTATGCAGAGCTGTCGCATACGATCAAGGAAGGCAAGCCGCTCAATATCAAGCTGGCGAATGCCGTTGCCCATGCCATGAAGGAATGGGCTATCGAGAACGGTGCTACGCACTACACTCACTGGTTCCAGCCGCTTTCGGGCATCACGAGCGAGAAGCACGACAGCTTCATGGAGCCGGTAGGCGACGGCCGCGCAATCACGAAGTTCCGCGGCAAGGAGCTCATCCAGGGCGAACCTGACGCCTCCAGCTTCCCCAACGGCGGCCTGCGTGCCACGTTCGAAGCTCGCGGCTACACCGCATGGGATCCCACCAGCTACGCGTTCATCAAGGACGAAGTACTGTGCATCCCCACCGCCTTCTGCAGCTACACGGGCGAGGCCCTCGACAAGAAGACCCCGCTGCTGCGTTCCATGAAGGCCATTTCCGACCAGGCCAACCGCGTGCTCGAGTACTTCGGCGAGGGCGGCCATCACATCGTTACCACGGTGGGTAGCGAGCAGGAATACTTCCTGGTGTCCGAAAAGGATTACGCGCGCCGTCAGGACCTTATGCTCTGCGGCCGCACGCTGTTCGGCGCTGCGCCGTGCAAGGGCCAGGAGCTCGAAGAGCATTACTTCGGAGCCATCCGCCCCACGGTGAACGAATACATGAAGGAACTCGACGACGAGCTGTGGAAGCTGGGCGTCGCCGCTAAGACGAAGCACAACGAAGTTGCCCCCTGCCAGCACGAGCTTGCTCCCATCTTCACCAATGCCAATCGCGCCATCGACGAGAACCTGCTCACGATGGAGAAGATGAAGCTTCTGGCCAGCCATCATGGTCTGGTGTGCCTGCAGCACGAAAAGCCCTTCGAAGGCATCAACGGCAGCGGCAAGCACAACAACTGGTCCATCAGCTACGGCAAGACGAACCTGCTCGAGCCTGGCGATTCCCCGGCCGACAACCTGCGCTTCCTCGTGTTCCTCACGTGCGTCATCGAGGCCGTCGACGAATACCAGGAGCTGCTGCGCATGAGCGTTGCCAGCGCCGGCAACGACCATCGTCTGGGCGCCAACGAGGCTCCTCCGGCCATCATCAGCATCTTCCTGGGCGACGAGCTGGGCGCCATCGTGGAGGCCCTCATCAACGACCGTCCGTACAAGTCGGCCGAGCGCGTGGCCATGGACCTGGGCGTCGACGTTCTGCCTAACTTCCTGAAGGACAACACCGACCGCAACCGCACGAGCCCGTTCGCCTTCACCGGCAACAAGTTCGAGTTCCGCATGCCCGGCAGCCAGGTGAACCTGTCCGACTGCAACATGATCCTGAACGCCGCCATGGCGAAGAGCCTGAAGAGCTTCGCCGACGCCATGGACGGTGCGGAAGGCGCCGATTTCGAGGCCGCTGCCCTGGCTTACATCAAGCAGGAGCTCACCGCCCATCAGCGCATCATCTTCAACGGCAATGGCTATGGCGACGAATGGCCCATCGAGGCCGAGCGCCGCGGCCTTGCGAACAACAAGAACACCGCCGAAGCGCTGCCCTGCTTCGTCGACCAGAAGTCGATCGACCTCTTTGCCGAATTCGGCATCCTCAGCGAGGACGAGGTCCGCAGCCGCTACGAGGTCAAGCTCGACAAGTACACCAAGACGCTCAACATCGAGGCGAACGTCATGGAGCGCATGGCGCGCCGCAACTACATCCCGGCCATCAACGCCTACGCCACGAAGATCGCCAAGGGCATCACGGCCATGAAGGCGGCCCTGCCTTCCGCCGACCTGGGCGACCAGGAAGAGCTGCTGCAGCGCTTCCTCGACGGCCTGAAGGCCACCAACGTCGCGCTCGCGGCGCTGAAGGAAGCTCATGCGGCTGCCGAAGCTATCGAGGATAGCCAGGAGCAGGCCAACGCGTACGCCGCGCAGGTCGTGCCCGCGATGGAGGCCCTGCGTGCCGAAATCGATGCTCTGGAAGGCATCACCGACCATGGCTACTGGCCCGTTCCCACGTACAACGACATCCTGTTCTACGTGTAGGGCTTGAGCCTGGCGGCGTAGTGGATGTGCGGCGGCCCGAAGGGTTATTCCTGGTAGGGGTTGCATCGAGCGACTTGGCCGCAGCGTAGCGCGAGGGCGCGCAACGTGCGCAGGCGACACGCATCGGCTATGTGTAGCACGCGATATGTGCTTGTTAGGCGGCTCGGGATTGTCCCGAGCCGCTTTTTCGTGTGCGCAGGAGGGGTAGGGCGCTGCATTTTTCCGGAAAAGGACAGCATGTGCGAATCGTTGCTCCATGTGACCTGGGTTTATGCGCTGAGAAGGGAGCGAAATCGCTCTTAGTTAGACGAAAACCCGTCCTTTTCCGGAAAAATGCACCCAATCGTATGGCGCGTGTGCTCGTGGAAGTCGGAGGCCAAGCGGTCTTAGGAAGACAAGGCA
>NZ_JAZZJS010000056.1:0-16125 GCF_056180635.1 Denitrobacterium sp.
GAAGTGCCTTGTCTTCCTAAGACCGCTTGGCCTCCGACTTACACGGGCGGCTCGATTCGCCAGCCCGGCAGCTTCTGCGGCGTTGTGGCCGTGAAGCCCACGTATGGCGTGGTAAGCCGTTACGGCGTGGTTGCGTTCGGCAGCTCGCTCGACCAGGTGGGCCCCTTTGCGCGCACCGTGCGCGATGCCGCCCTTACCATGAATGCCCTTTCGGGCTGCGATCCTCTCGATTGCACCAGTCAGGAATGCACCATCGATTTCACGGCCAACCTCGATGAGGGCGTGCAGGGCATGCGCATCGGCATTGTTCCCGCTTTCATGCAGGCGCAGGGTCTTACCGCGGAAGTCCGTCGCGCCGTCGAGGGCGCGGCTGCGAAGCTGGAAGCCGCTGGCGCGCAGCTCGTGGAGGTCGACCTCCCCAATGCTGCCGCCGCCATGAGCGCGTACTACGTGCTTGGCCCCTGCGAGGCATTCAGCAACCTTAGCCGCTTCGATAGCGTGCGCTATGGCTACCGCGACCCCGGTCATCACGATCTGGGCAGCCAGTATGAGGCGAGCCGCGCGAAGGGCTTTGGTCCCGAGGCGCGTCGCCGCATCATGCTGGGTAGCTACCTGCTCTCCTCGGGCGTGTACGACAAGTACTACTATCCCGCGCAGCAGGTGCGTACGCTTATCACGCAGGATTACACGCGTGCGTTCCAGCAGGTCGATTGCATCCTCGCTCCCGTTTCGCCTCGTACGGCGTTCCAGTTCGGCGAGGTAAGCGACCCCACCACCATGTACCTGTCCGATATCTTCACCATCAGCATCAACATCGCGGGCAACGGCGGCATGAACATGCCCATTGGCCTGGGGGAGGATACCCACCTTCCCGTGGGCGCTCAGCTCATCGCTCCCGCGTTCCACGATGCGAATATGCTGCGCGTCGCTTCCGCGCTCGAATCGATGTACGGCACGGCTCCCGTGGCGCCTGCCTTCGCCGAAGAGGAAGGTGATCGCTAATGAAGAGCATGGAAGAAGTGCTGCGCGACTGGGAAGCCGTTATCGGCCTGGAAGTGCATTGCGAGCTTACCAAGCTCGAAACCAAGATGTTCTGCGGCTGCAAGCTCGAGTTCGGCGCCGAGCCGAATACGCACACGTGCCCCGTGTGCCTGGGCTTGCCGGGCGCCCTTCCGGTGCCTAACAAGGCCGCCATCGAAAACATCGTGCTGGCCGGTCTGGCCACCAACTGCGATATCGAAAAGCACACGATGTTCTATCGCAAGGGGTACATGTACCCCGACATGGCTAAGAACTTCCAGACCACGCAGGGCCCGAAGGCCTTCTGCATGCGTGGCTGGCTCGACCTCGACGTCGACGGCCGTGGCGCGTCCGAGCGCTATAACCTCGACGCCCTGGCGGAAGGCGAGCAGGCCGAAAACATCACGCGTACGGCCGATGGCTACCGCGCGCACGTGGGCATCGAGCGCATCCACATGGAGGAAGACGCCGGCAAGATGATTCACGTCGGCGGCGCCGAGGGTCGTATCGAGGGCGCGAAGGAAAGCCTGGTCGACTACAATCGCGCCGGCACGCCGCTCATCGAGCTCGTCACGCTGCCCGACCTGCGCACGCCGGAAGAGGCGCGTCTGTTCATGCAGAAGCTGCGCCAGATCTTCCTCGCCATCGGCATTTCCGACTGCAGCATGGAAGAGGGTAGCCTGCGCGCCGACGGCAACATCAGCCTGCGTCGCCGCGGTACCACGCAGCTGGGCACCAAGACCGAGCTGAAGAACATCAACAGCTTCAAGAGCCTGCATGACGGCCTGGCATACGAAATCTGCCGCCAGGCGGAAGTGCTCGAAGAGGGCGGCATCATCTACCAGGAAACGCGTCATTGGGATCCTTCCGCGAAGCGCACCATCGTCATGCGCGTGAAGGAAACGGCCGACGACTACCGTATGTTCCCCGATCCCGACCTGGCTCCGTACGATCTTTCCGACGAATTCATCGAGCGCGTGCGCGCGAAGCTCCCCGAGCTTCCCGACCAGAAGGCCGCGCGTTTCAAGGAAAGCTTCGGCCTTTCCGGCTACGATGCGCGCCATCTGGTGGAACATCGCGCTACGGCGGCGTTCTTCGAGGAGTGCATGGCGCTTTCCGAGGCGAAGGCCGAATTTGCTAAGCCGCTGGCCAATCTGCTCATCAACGACATCGCCGCGCGTCTGAACAGCGGCGAGGGGGTCGATACGCAGGTGCTCACGCCGGCTCGCATGGTTGCGCTCGTTGCCATGCTGGCTGCCGACGAGCTGTCCAGCAAGCAGGGCAAGGAAGTGCTGCAGGCCATCATCGACGAAGATGCCGACCCTGCCGCCATCGTGGAAGCGCGTGGCATGAAGCAGGTAAGCGACACTGGTGCGCTCGAGGCCATCGTCGACGAAGTTCTGGCTGCCAATCCCGATAAGGTCGAAGCGTATCGCGGTGGCAAGACGGGTCTGCTGGGCTTCTTCGTGGGCCAGTGCATGAAGGCTACGCGTGGGCAGGGTAACCCCAAGCTCATCAACCAGCTTCTTGCGCAGAAACTGAATCAGTAGCGATTGCCCCGCCTTGGCGGGGTGGTCATCGGGCGCGCTCGCGGTATTCCGTTCGGGCGCGCCCTTCGTTTGAAAGGAGCGCGTATGCGCGAAAAGGAAATCGAGGGCATTACGCTTCTGGGTAACCAGGGCACGACGTATGCCACGGATTACGATCCTTCGCTGTTGGAGACGTTCGAGAACAAGCACCCCAACCGCGACTACATGGTGACGTTCCGCTGCCCGGAATTCACCACGCTCTGCCCGATTACGGGGCAGCCCGACTTCGCCACGCTGTACATCAACTACGTTCCCAACGTGCGCATGGTGGAAAGCAAGGCGCTGAAGCTGTACCTGTTCAGCTTCCGCAACCACGGCGACTTCCACGAGGACGTGTGCAACATCATCGTGAACGACCTGGTGAAGCTCATGGAGCCGAAGTACATCGAGGTGCGTGGCATGTTCTATCCGCGCGGCGGCATTTCCATCTACCCGTTTGCCAACTGGGCGCATCCCGATTTCGGATACCAGGAAATCGCACGTCAGCGTATGTTCTCCCAGCTCTCCGACCTCGATAACGGGGATGGCGCCCGATGAGCGCATCCGCTAAGCATGCGCTGGTGCTTTCCAGCGGGGGAGTCGATTCTACGACATGCCTGGGCCTTGCGGTAAGCGAGCTGGGCGCGCAGAACGTCGCGAGCGTGTCGTTCTTCTATGGGCAGCGTCACGATCGCGAGCTGCGTGCGGCCGATGCCGTGGCGCAGCATTATGGCGTGCGCCATTATACGCTCGATCTGGCGGGTATCATGCAGTATTCCGATAGTGCCATGCTGGCGAATAGCTCGCAGCAAGTGCCGCATGGCACGTATGCGAAGCAGATTGACGAGAATGGCCGCCCGAATACGTATGTGCCGTTCCGCAATGGCTTGATGCTTTCTGCGGCGGGTGCTCTAGCCATGTCCTTGTTCCCGGATGAGGCGTGCGATATATACCTAGGCGCGCACGCGGACGATGCGGCGGGGGATGCCTACCCCGATTGTTCCCCGGCTTTTACGCAGGCTATGGACAAGGCGCTCAGCGTTGGCACCTATGGTAACGTCCATCTAGTAGCGCCGTTCGTGAACTCCACGAAAGCCCAGGTTGTAGAGCGAGGCCTGTCCCTAAGTGTGCCATACGAACTAACTTGGTCCTGTTACGAAGGTGGGGAGGCCCCCTGCGGTACGTGTGCCACGTGCCTCGATCGCATTGCCGCTTTTCGTGCTAACGGGACCGAGGATCCCGTTCCTTACGCAGGATAAGTGATGCAAAACGACGCCTGGCTTGTAGCAAAGCCGGGCGTCGTTAGTTTATGGCAACAAAAAAGCCCCTGCGAACAGGGGCTTTACAATGCCAAATGGTGCGCCGTGAGGGATTCGAACCCCCGACGTACTGATTCGTAGTCAGTCCCTCTATCCAGCTGAGGTAACGGCGCAAGTAAATCAGCGAGGAATATAATGCCCGTTCTATCCGTTTGTGTCAACGGCTTTCGCGGATTTATTCAGACCTTCAAATTTCCGACACTTCCCAAAGGGTCCACGCGCAGAAATTGCGACCAGCGCTGGCTGCAGTAAGCCCAACCATGGCAGCGAAGGCGCTCCGCGCCAAGCGGGACGGACCCATGTGCCTACCCGATAGGCGAGGCGCCACGCGCCGAGCGGGATGGAGCCATGCCGCTGCCCTCCGTCCCAGCATGCGCCCGGGCCCGCCATCAGGACATTGTGAAAGCAAACCAAAAGCTGCTTGGCTTAGCCAAGCAGCCATATAAAAGCATGAACCAGCGCAGCGCACGAGCGTAGGGCAAGGCCCGTGTGGGGCCTTGCCCACGCGAGCAGCGGAGCGATGTCCAGATGGCGGGCCCGGGCGCATGCGCGAGCGGGATAACCATGGAGGGGGAGCACATAGCGCCTACACAAGCGAGTGCTATACTTCGCAGGCTCGTTTCGACGAGCAGCTGTTCGCAATTATCCAGCTACATCAAAACTAAGGACACAAATGAAGAAGACGAACAAGAACCTCATGCTCTGCGGCATGGTGTTCGCGGTATCGCTTGTCGTAAGCAACGTGGTAACCGCGAAAACCATCCAAACCGGAATCCCCCTCTTTGGTAGCACCATCACGCTGCCTGGCGCGGCTCTCTGCTACGCGATCACGTTCCTCATGACCGACGTCGTGGGTGAAATCTGGGGCAAAAAGACCGCTCAAACTATCGTGAACTGGGGCTTCGTATGCCAGCTTCTGGCTACCGGCCTTATTCTCCTCACGCAGTATCTGCCTGCCGCGAACCCCGAAATGCAGGCGTCGTACGATATGCTGCTGGGTCAGAATGTCGTGTTCGTCATCGGCAGCATGACGGCGTACTTCCTTTCCCAGTCGTGGGACGTGTGGGTCTTCCATAAGATTCGCAATGGCGTCTTGTCGCGCACGAGCAATGAGCGCCTGCGCTGGATGTGGAATAACGCGTCCACGATGACGTCCCAGATCATCGATACGGTCGTGTTCGTGGGCATCGCATTCGGCATCGGTTTTGGCTGGCTCTTCAGTGCCGAAACCCTGCCCGCCCTTGGTGCAATGATGGTGGGCCAGTACCTCATCAAGCTCGTCTTGGCCGCGTGCGACACGCCCTTCTTCTACTTGCTCACGCGTCGCATGCCCGCTACTGGCGCCATGCAGCAAGCTGAAGCGTAGCAATTGCGCACCTGCCAGTTTGCCCTTTAACGCCCTCGTCACCGCGATGAGGGCGTTTTAATTGTGCGGGTGGCCTCTCTGCGATGTTTCGTCCATGCCTCCACCACGATTGTCCCTACCCGTGACAGCGACGCCGGCGTAGCCGGCCAGCGGGACGCGTCAACCTCCCAACAACGCCCGCTTTTCGCGATTACGCGAAAAGCCAGTAAAAAGGCGCCGCCAGCGAAGCTGGCCAGCTCACACACTTTCCCCAGGTCCCCACAAGTCGGCGAGGGCTCGAATCCCCGCGTCCAGTCAGACTCGCAAGCTCCGTTCCCGGGCTTTTTCCCGATCGTGTTGCACTGGGGGCGTGGGCCCCGTAGGAGGCACTGTGAACACCAACCCCGGCGCTCAGCTCAGCTGAGCGCAAGAACAAAACTACTGAGCAGCGTAGCGCACGAGCGGAGGGCAAGGCCCGTGAGGGGCCTTGCCCACGCGAGTAGCGGAGCGAGTGCTCCTACGGGGCCCACGCCCCCAGCGCTGTCCGGGATAACAAAAAAGCCCCTGCGAACAGGGGCTTTGCAGTGCTAAATGGTGCGCCGTGAGGGATTCGAACCCCCGACGTACTGATTCGTAGTCAGTCCCTCTATCCAGCTGAGGTAACGGCGCGTTTGAAGCAGCAAAAGGTATATTAACAGGTATCGAAAAGGAGTCAACACGCTTTTTGGAAATATTTGCTGCACTTCACATGAGCATCTGTTAGAGTTTCCTCCGCGGGTGCGAACAGGCGCTATTCTGGGTCGTAAGGCGGGGAAGCGCGGGTTCGCTTGACTACAGTGCCCTGCGCAGTGTGCTCGCCTGCATGTATAGGATCAATGGAAGGTTATTACTTGAAGGTTCGAAAATCCAAACCTCATAGTACGTAGCCGCTCCGGCACGCCCTCCGTGGCTGCCTCAGCGGCCGCCGCATAACGATATTTGGGAGGAAGCGTGCTCTATCTTTCTCAGATGCTGGGTCGTCCTGTCTTCGATGAAGAGGGCGAGCGTATCGGAACTATCTCCGACCTGGCAATTCAAACGGGCGAGGTGTTCCCTCGCGTAACCAGTCTGGCCTTCAAGGGGCCGGGCAATGTGCCCTTCATGATTAGCTGGCGCAAGTATGTCGACCGCTACGACGGCGACGCGGTGCGCTTGGCTGTGCCTTCTACGGGCATTCGTTTCAGCTACCTGCAGCCGCAGGAAGTGCTCCTCGCGCGCGATCTTATGGACCGCCAGATTGTTGACACGCATGGCATGAAAGTCGTGCGCGTAAACGACCTCAAACTGTCGGAAAGTGGTTCCCAGCTGCGTCTTCTTGGCGCTGAAGTGGGCATTCGCGGTATCCTGCGTGGTCTTGCGCCGTGGGTGGAGCGCGCCGTTTCCGGTGGCGCGAAGCTCGTGGGGAAGCGCATCGACGAGCACATTATCGCCTGGAATTACATGGACCTGCTCGACCGCGACCTTTCGAAGGTACAGCTCTCCGTCACGCACACGCGACTGAACGAGCTCCATCCCGCCGACGTGGCCGACATCCTGGAGCAGCTCGACCCTGCTCAGCGCGCTGCCGTGTTCGAGCATCTCGACGACGAGCGCGCCAGCGACGCGATTTCCGAAATGGAAGACGAGTATCAGGCCGATACGCTCGACGATCTCGACGATGCCCGCGCCAGTAAGCTTCTGGGTAGCATGGAGCCCGACGATGCGGCCGATATCGTGCGCGATTTGCCCTACGAGAAGGCCGAACGTTTGCTGCGCCTGATGGGCATGGAAGATGCTGCCGATATTCGCAATCTGCTGGGCTATCGTGACGAAACCGCAGGTGGCATGATGACCACGCAGTTCGTGGCCATGTCGGTGAAAGACACGGTGGCCGATGCCATCGAAACGCTGCGCCATCTGCCCGACGATTTCCCCAGCATTCACTATCTGTACGTGAACAACGAGTACGGCAAGCTGGCGGGCGTGCTTTCCGTACGCAGCCTCGTGCTCGCGCAGCCCGAAACGCCGCTCGAGGAAATCATGTTCAGCGACGATCTCATCACCGTTTTGCCTGATGAATCTGAAGACGAAGTTGCCGAGAGCATCTCGAAGTACAACCTTTGGGCAATTCCCGTCGTCGACGAGAAAGGCGAGATGCTGGGCATCGTAACCTTCGACGACGCCATCGACGTCATCGAAGACGACGTCGAGGAAACCAAGAACGACAATTTCAACCGCGGAGCGCTCCTTTCCATCATCGGCATCGTAGCGCTTGTTGCATACACCCTGGTGGTGCTGCATATCGCGGGATATGCGGGGTAGGGTATGACGGCAAGCAAGACTACAGAGGAAGTACTCGCAGAACGCGCCGAGCGTGGCGAGCAGATACTGGGAGATGCCCATGCGCCCGTTGCGGCCACGAAGAAGCGCAGCCGTCTGGCGGTGGTGCTCGCGGCCATGGGACCTGGCATTATCACGGCAATGGCTGGCAATGATGCCGGCGGTATCGCCACGTATAGCACGGTAGGCGCCGAATTCGGCTTCGCCTGCCTGTGGATCATCCCCGTCATGTGCGTGCTGCTGGTAGTCGTGCAGCTCACGGCGGGCCGCATGGGTGCCGTAACCGGCAAGGGCTTTGCCGCCCTGGTACGCGAGCGATTCGGCATTCGTCCCACGGCTCTGGCCATGCTCGCGCTGCTCATCGGCAACGTATGCACCACGTTTTCCCAGTTCGCCGGTATCGCCGCCGGCTGCGGTATGTTTGGCGTTCCCACGTGGGTCTCGGTTGTCGTGTCAGCGCTGGCCGTGTGGTTGCTGGTAAGCGGCGGCAACTATCAGCGCGTCGAGCGTATCTTCCTCATCATCTCGTTCGTATTCGTCACGTATATCGTGGCGGCGTTTATGGCCAATCCCGATTGGCCCGATGCGCTCCTCTCCACGGTGCAGCCGCAAATCGTGCAATCCCAGGATTTCATTAGCCTGGTCATCTCCACGATTGGCACCACCATTGCGCCGTGGATGATGTTCTACGCGCAGAGCAATATCGTGGAAAAGGGCACGGGCACGGAAGATGACGAGATGCTCGCCATTCGCGCCGACGCCGTGAGCGGCTCCGTTGCTGCGTGCATCGTGGCCTGGTTCATCATCGTCACCACAGGCGCGGTGCTTTTCCCAGCTGGCGTGCACGTGGAAAGCGCCGCCGATGCAGCGAGCGCCCTGGTTCCCTTCGCGGGGCCCTATGCGCAGGTGCTCTTCGCCGTCGGCTTGGTGGGCGCCAGCTTCCTTGCCGCGTGCGTCCTGCCTCTTACCAGCGCCTTCGTTGTCTGCGAGGCATTCGGTTGGGAAGCTGGCGTTGAATTCAGCTTCAAGGAAGCCCCCATATTCAAGGGCCTCATCACGGGCATCATCGTCTTTTCCGCCGCCATCGTGCTCATTCCCGACCTCGATCTCATGGGCGTCATGATCATGGCCCAGTTCATCAATGGCGTTATCTTGCCCATTCTGCTGGCATTCATGGCGATTATCGCGGCCGACAAGTACGTCATGGGCAAATATGCGGTTGGGCCCGTGATGCGCGTGCTTCTGTGGCTGCTCGTGGTTATCGTAGTCGTCCTCACGGTCGTCTTGCTGGTCATGCAGGCTCTTGGCCTCGCGTAAGGCATGCAGCAAGCCTTTTGTCCTATGGCGGTGGGTGCGCGTATGCGTGCCCACCGCTTTCTGTAAGGTGCTTCAGAAGGCGCAGGGCGCCCCGTGACGGCCCATTCCATCCTGTGTGCCTCGAGCTGGGCATATACCAGTTCGGCCTCTTATACGGCCTCTGCTTAGAGATACTCTAGGTATGTCGACCGCTCATTTTGGCGTGCATTGTAAAGTTTTACTATAGTGCGATAAAGCGAGAGAGAAAACGGTTAGAATACCTGGATACGCTAGCAACCGCGGCGCATGGCGCCGTTGAGCGAAGGGACGCTTATGGGCGAAGATCAGAAGCTGGAACTGTACCGTCATTTCACGGACATTAACTCTATCGACCCGTCGTGGTACACCAGGTACGACGTTAAGCGCGGCCTGCGAAATGCCAATGGCTCGGGCGTTGTGGCCGGTATTACCAACATCTCCAATGTTCATGGCTACGTTATGAGCGATGGCGATAAGATTGCCGACGATGGGCGTCTCACGTTCCGTGGTTACAATATCTACGACCTCATCGGCGATGCTGGCAGCGAACGCCGTTTCAACTACGAGGAAGTGGCGTATCTGCTGCTCATGGGCAAGCTTCCCACGCAGGAAAAGCTCGATGCCTTCGTATCGGCCTTGAACGATAGGCGCGACCTGCCGAACGGCTTCACGGCTTCCATCATCATGAAGGACACGCCCCTCGACGTCATGAACGTTCTGCAGCGCTGCATTCTGCTGCTGTACGCGTACGACGAGCATGCGGAAGATCGCAGCTACGAGCATGAAATCGCCACGGCGGTGTCGCTCATTTCGCGCCTGCCGCGCATTGCCGTGCTTTCCTACTACGCGCTGCGCGCTCGCTATCATCATGAGTCGATGATCATGCATCGCTACATCCCTGGCCAGAGCACGGCCGAGACGTTCCTGTCGATGCTGCGTCCCAATCGCGAGTTCACGCCCCAGGAAGCGCGTATGCTCGATATCATGCTCTGCCTGCATGCCGAGCATGGCGGCGGCAATAACTCCACCTTCACGGCTCGTTTGCTTTCCAGCGCCGACACCGACCCGTATTCCGCATATGCGGCGGCTGTGGGCTCGCTGAAGGGCCACAAGCATGGTGGCGCGAACCATAAGGTGCGCGCTATGCAGGCCGAGATCAAGCAGAACGTCAAGCATTGGGATAACGACGACGAGGTCGCCGATTACCTGGCCAAAATCGTTAACAAGCAGGCGTATGACCGCAGCGGCCTGGTATATGGCATGGGCCACGCGGTATACACCAAGAGCGATCCGCGTGCGGTTGTGCTGAAGAAGTATGCCTCCGAGCTTGCCAAGGGCACCGAATTTGAGGCCGAGTTCAAGTTACTCGAAGCTATCGAGCGCCTCTCTCCCGAAGTCATTCTGCGCGAAAAGGGCACGCGAAAGGACATGTGCGCCAACGTCGACATGTATTCCGGCTTCGTGTACAGCATGCTCGGCATTCCGGAAGACCTGTTCACGCCTCTGTTTGCCTGCGCTCGCATGGCTGGCTGGAGCGCTCACCGTTTCGAGGAGATCGTTAGCGGCAAGCGCATCATCCGTCCGGCATATAAGAGCACGCAGAACGACGAAACGCCCTACATTCCCATCGAAGAGCGTTAGTCGCGCATCTCTGGGCGCCTAGTGGCGCCGCAGAACCGCGCGATATATCTTCCAGAGCCTCGTGGTGTTGGCCACGAGGCTCTTTTCGTGCTGCTCGGGGGTGGGAGAGGGCCGATTAGAAAGCGCCTGAAGGTGATTTGTCAAGGAATCCCTCATTTGCGAAACGATAGATAATCTCAGAAGAACCATCGATTCTAAGGCCTGGTTTTACAGAAAAACGCATACGTCCCAGGCCCGTGGTATTCCCCACGCCTTAGAAGGCATCTGAGGCCTTTCTTCTGTAAAGTCCCAGTTCAGAAGGGTAAGAAATATGAGATAGCTTTTACATCAAATTTTACTTGTCAACTACGAATCAGCAATGTATCATCTAGTTGCGGCTTAACTATCGCTTATTTATCAAACGGGCATATTGGGGTCCCAACAATGACAACCGCCCCAATCTGCCGGTAGGGTAGATGGCCCGCATCCCGCACAGAAATGAGCGCACGCAAACAGCTCATAGGGGGTTGGTGGGGTGCACCGCGCACATACAAAGGCCTTCTCGCCGTTCCTAAGGGCTATTTGCTACTTGGGCGGTGTAGTTAGACGTTTTTATCCAAAAACGGGTCTCAGAAAGGCTCTGGTGTGGTTGCGCACGTATCTGCCCGTGTCTGCTAGGTGCTTGTACGCCGCAGGGGGTATAACGTGGCAAACACGCAATCAGAGGATCTGCTGTATTCGCTTGTGGGGTATCCCAGCGATACGGAATGGCTCGCGTTTGTGGGCTCGGAAGTCGACGTGCAGCAAGTCGGCAAAGACGTCTGCGCTTTGGCTAATTCCGCGGCCTTCCACAGCCGTGGGAACGGGTATTGCGTCTGGGGCGTTAGCCCGAACTCCCATAAGTTCGTGGGCACTACGTTCAGTCCCACTGAAACCCGCTCGCCATCTGGGCAAAGAATCATTCCTTGGCTGAAGGCGAATCTCTCTGACAACGCCCGCTTTTCTTTCAATGTGTTCGATGCGTGGGGCAAGCGCTTCGTGGTGCTGAAAATTGCAGCAGCCGCAGGTCAGCCAGTACGTTTCAATGGGAAGCCGTATCTTCGCCATGGCAACAAGACCAAGAAGCTGCAGGTGGGCAGCCATCGAGAGGTGGAGCTGTGGCATCGCGTGCAGGGTCCCAATCGCGAGCTATCGCTTGCCATGGAGGGCGTTACGGCAGATGAACTGCATGAATTGCTAAACCTAGAGGCCTATCGCGCCCTCATGCGCAGCGGGCGTTCCAGCAATGCATCCGCATATGTGGGCAACCTTACGGGCCGGGAAGCGCTCCTTGCCGAGCTGGAAGAACGCGAAATAATCCGCGAGCAGGAAAACGATCTGTACGGCATTACCGTCATGGGCGCCCTACTGCTTGCCAAGAAGCTCAGCTCTTTTGATGACCTGGCGAAACGTCGTATTCGCGTAGTTCGCTTCGCTGGCAGGGGAGCATACGAGGTCATCAGCCAGGAAGAATTCGACGAGGGGTACGCCACGGCCCTCCCCAAGGCTGAACAGCACATTTCCAGCATTACGCCCACGGGCGATCTGGCCGATGGTGGCGCGTATTTACGCGTGGGTCATGCGTACCCTCGTAGTGCGGTGCGGGAACTCCTGGTCAACTCTGTGTTGCACCAGGATATTCAGGCGATGGCCCCGGGCCCCATCGTGCGCATTTACGACAATCGCATCGAATTCAGCAACCCGGGCAGCAGTCTTATTCCGCCAGATCAGATGCTCAACGCGCGTCCCAAGTCGCGCAATATTGCGCTTTCAAACCAGCTGCGTGATATGGGCATTTGCGAAGAGTGGGGCGTGGGCTGGGATAAGGTCGTCCAGGCGTGCGAGGAAGCTCATATGATGGCTCCGAAGGCCGTAAGCAGCGAAGAGGGCGGCACCGTCGTCACGCTGCGCAGGTGCGGCGGTTTTGAATCTATGACCAGATCAGATAGGGAATCTGCCGTCTACTGGCATGCATGCCTGCGCTACGCCCAGGGCGAATCGCTCAGCAATACCACGCTTCGCGAGCGCTTTGGCCTGCCCAACGAGCAAAAGAACGTCCTCGCCATGTCTCGTCTCATTCGCGATTGCCAGACGGTGGGGCTCATCAAGGTTGAGAACGAAAAATCGGGCGCTAAGTTCCGTCGATACGTCCCGGCCTGGGCTTAAGCTGAATGCAACCCTTCGGTTTCAATTGAATCAAACAAGGTAGCAATCCCTTGTTATGGGACTGCAAATGTGCTAATAATCAGCATTAACCATCTATGCATGCGTGCGCATAGGTTGGGGTCCAAATATCAGTAGCAGCACAAAAGACCAGTTAAATCCAATAGCTGCACCGATTGAGGGGGTTGTCATTATGGGCTCGCAAAGGGGAGCGGCGGCTACG
The DNA here is from genome assembly GCF_056180635.1 of Denitrobacterium sp. NCBI lineage: Bacteria > Bacillati > Actinomycetota > Coriobacteriia > Eggerthellales > Eggerthellaceae > Denitrobacterium > Denitrobacterium sp. The sequence continues at coordinate 12,991 of NZ_JAZZJS010000056.1, forward strand.
TGCGCCGCAAAAACCGGCTATGCTTCTACCAAGAAGTCTCATTTTGAACGCCGGAAAAAACTTCGTAAAACAGGATCGAATGCGTTAGCGTTATTGCTAACGTTGGTGCTTGTTTGGCAAGTGCCTTCATTCGCATGGGGTGACGAAGTCCTCCAGGATAATCTGGAAGCGGGTGGTGTCATCCTACCCACAGCCGCTGACATATCCTCTAGCTCTGATACGGGAGCGAATGCGACGGATGAATCCGCTGAGTCAGGAAACAAGGACTCAGCGGATTCTTCGTCTTCTGGCGTAAATGGGGGGTCTAGCACCCAGGGTCTGAATGCGAGCGCAGACTCTGACGGCGATGGCTCCGCTACGATGGGGGAGGGTACCTCCTCCAGCGCCAAGTCTGGTCTCTCGGCGCTGAGCGATGAAAATGGTGGTCTCACCCCCCAGGCAACCGAGAATCCCGATGGCACGTATACGTGGGAATATCGTCCCTATGCTGAGTATGTCAGCGAAAGCGACGGGAATACTTACATTCTGCATTTGGCCGGGACTGAAGCTGTAACCGAGATGAGCGTTGATTCCAGCTCTAAATTTGGCTACATACTTGACTCAAGTACGGGGGCCATTCTGTCTTCATCTTCCGTGCATACGGAAACTGGTGACGAATCGCTGATGGTTCTTGATGAATCGGAATGCCCATTTTGGTTGATTGGCTATCAAATTAATGGCTATCTCCCAGTAATTGATGAGGCTACGGCATTGGCGATGGGTTTGGCGGATCAGGCTGAGTGGGTTGATACCATTGAGCAGCTCCAGTTAACGCAAGATATGCCAATAGCTTCCTCGGGCGCATGGGCGGACGATCCGACAATCTATGCGGATCCTTCAATTGACGCCTTCATTGCCTGCAGTTGGTCAAAGACGTCTTATGCGATTAGCTTTTATGCCGCAGACGGCAATTCTCTTGGCTATAAGGTATCAAAACTGTATTGGGATACCCCTGTGCCTTATTTTGGGAGTTCGGCGGCTGGTTCTGAAGATATCACTACTGCATATGACGCCTCTGTGATAAAGCAGGCTTATCAGAATAAAGCTGTTTGGTGGGTAACTTTTGACAACAAGCATGCTGGTCAGTTCCAGTCGGGTACAGATACCCCAATTTGGCAGTTCCTGGCGAATGGTAATGGTACTGTCCCCGCTGAGCTTGAAACCGACCCTCAGTATACGGGTAAGTATATGGTCACGGGCAACAATGGTGAGATTTCGGTTACGCCTAATTTTATTTTGAAATATAAAGATTCTAGCAATTCGGTCGACGTGCCTGCGCGCGTGTCGACTACTTCTAGTACGACGCCAGATAGTACTGTGACATCGCTGACAAAAACGTCGAGTGAATTGAGCAGCTTGTCCCTGTCGTCTATGACCTCCTGGACTATTCCGAAGTCGGGTGGTGGTAATCTGACGATTACCCCTGGTGATACGCTGACTATTTCCGCCGACTCAGCGGGTAACGTGACGGTTAACGGATCCGCTATCGTGCTTGAGGGGAATAAGATTCCCTTGACTGCTTCTTCGGATACGCCTCCTGCGGCTACTACGGATGATTTTCAGGTATCGTTCGTAAGCGATACGGCTGCGGCTGGCGCGACGTTCAGCCTGAATGGCGCTGCGGGTGCTTCTGCTCCTACATGGTGGGTCGCTGAAAACGAATCCCTTAACAGTAGTGCCAATACGGGCACGGGTACAAATTACGGTGGTACCCTCGCCCCCCTTACCTCGCTAACGGAGTCTCATAGTGGTAGCTACGAATTCGCTGGTTGGGACTTGGAAATTGGGGGTGTGACCACGTCGTTTAATGTGGGTACGGGATCTGGAGAGTATGCGACTCAGGCTGCAGCAACGACTGCGTTGTTGGGGACTGCCATTACGGGTACGGCGACTGTTACTGCGAAGTATGTGCCGGCAATAACCACTTACGATGTTTCGTTTGCGGCTCCTGCTACACCGAGTGGGGTGAGCGCCCCGGTGCCTTCCACTTCCCTCACTGGAATAAATTCGACTGATAAGCCGATTGATACGTATCCGGCTGCTACTCTTTCGGTTACTGACATTAGCGGCAATTATATCTTTACGGGTTGGGAATACTCTGAAGACGGCGGTGCCACGTATGATCCACTGGATACGTCAAAATACGACGACACGACCAATCCGTCTATCCTCAACGAGCCCCTGTATTACACTGGTGGTGTTGATGTAACGTTCCGTCCTGTTTACACCGAGGCGTATGCTGTGACCTTGGCTGTTAATCCTTCGAGCGGCGTGGGTGGCACGATTACCACCGTCAATCCCGATGATGGCGTTTCTACTCCGAGCCAGACCAATATCGTGCGCTACGTAACTCCGGGTAGCAAGTTGAGCACGGCTAGCGGAACGAACGTCTATGCGTTTGATTCTACTGCTGGCAATCACGTAGCCGCTCCTATCTCGAGCGCCACGGCTGTAGCTGCTTCCGGCTATGGCTTTACCGGTTGGACGGCTGGTGGATCTGCTGTAACCGATCCCGTAAACGAGACGATCACTGCTCCCATTACCTTTACGGCTAACTTTGGCGCTGAGTATCCCATTTCCTGGACTTCCGGTACGGGTGTGTCGGGTCTGGGTACCGACGGCACTACGTCGTGGTTGGCGGGCGACAGCACCTCCACCCTCACGACACCTACCATTACGGCATCCAGCGGATACGATGTCTCCACCCCCACGTACACCATATCTTGGGGTGGCACCACCCAGGGCACGGTGACGGTTGGTAGCGGTGGCGTTACTACGGCTAACGCGGGTGATGCTATCCGTGACATTGTGAAGAACGCTACGGGTAACATCACCATCGAGGTGTCGCTGCCCGCGCTCACGAACATTGGCTACACCATCGTGAAGCACTTCGAGCTGGCCGATTATCCCACGGGTACCACGAACAACGGTGTTGCCTCGGCATATAGCTCCAGCACCGTTACCGAAACGGGCACCCAGACGGGTTCCGTTGGCGATACGATCACACTGACGGCCGCCGAGCTGGCGCTTCCCGCTGCCGGTACGACGGGTCTGCCGAGTGGATACGCTGTTGCGAACTATACGGGTACCAGCAAT
>NZ_JAZZJS010000057.1:0-3828 GCF_056180635.1 Denitrobacterium sp.
ATGAACTGGAACAGGCCCAGCACGTTGTCTACGATTATGCGCCCCACCTGGCCCTGGTCGAAAACGACCTTGGTAATGCGGTCGAGCACGAGCCAAACGGCCACGATGACCGTGAAGGCCACCGTAGCGTGTTTAGGCGAAAGTCGCTTCATAACCTTGAGCATGCACTATTCCTCGGTGAAACCGATTTCGTCGAGCACGTTGCCGCAGCGCTCGCACACGGCCGCGTGCGCGGCGTTGCCACCCAGGTCGCGGTAGTTCCAGCAACGAGGGCACTTTTCCTTCTGGCTCACGCCGATGGTGGCGGCCATTTCCTCGCCCTCGCACTGCGCGAGCGAGACGGAGCTCACGATGAAGAGCTCCTCGAGCATGGAAGCGTCGTAGGCGGAAAGTGCGACGAACGCATCGGCGGGCACCTGCAGCTCGACGGTGGCTTCCTGGCTCTTGTTCACCAGGCCGTTGCTGCGAGCGTCTTCCAGGGCCTTCGTAACGACCTCGCGCGCCTGAAGCACGAACTCGAAGGAAGCCGAGATGGAAGAGGTATCGGCCGGAAGCGCGGGCATGAAGTCGTCGCGCGTGGGCCAGCCGGCGAGCTGCACCGACTCGGGGCGGCCTTCGCGGTTGCGAATCGCCTCGGGGTAATGCTGCCAGACCTCTTCCGTGGTGAAGCTGATGATGGGCGTCATGACGCGTACGAGAACTTCCAGCACGTTCATGAGCACCGTCTGGGCGCTGCGACGAAGCGGGCTGTTGGGAGCCTCGGAGTAGAGCCTGTCCTTCAGCGAATCGAGGTACACGGCGGAAAGGTCGCCCACGACGTAGTCGTACAGGGCGCGATACGCACGGTGATACTGATACGAATCGAACGAGGCGTTCACGTCGTCGAGCAGCTGCGCCAGGCGCACCATGGCCCACTGGTCGATGGGCGTGAGCTCGTCGAAGCTGGTAACGCAGTTCACCTGATCGTCGAAATCGGGCAGCGAGCCCAGCAGGAAGCGGAACGTGTTGCGGAAGCGGCGGTACGCATCGGACACGCGCTTCAGGATGTTGTCGGAAATGGACACGTCGACCGAGTAGTCGGTGGAGGCGACCCACAGGCGCAGGACGTCGGCGCCGAACTTGTTGCATACCTCGTTCGGGTCGATGCCGTTACCCTTGCTCTTGCTCATCTTCTCGCCGTTTTCGTCGACGGTGAAGCCGCAGCACATGACGCTCTTGTACGGGGAGGTGCCGAAGGCGCCCACGCCGCACAGCAGCGAGCTCTGGAACCAGCCGCGATGCTGGTCGGAACCCTCGAGGTACATGTCGGCGGGCCAAACGAGGCCGTCGACCTCGGCGCGATGCTTCAGAACGCCCACGTTGGAGACGCCCGATTCCCACCAGACGTCGAGAATGTCCTTTTCGGGAACGAGCTCGGTACCACCGCACGCGGGGCAGCAGGTGCCCTCGGGCAGGTACTCGCTGGGCTGCTTGGTGAACCAAGCGTCGGCGCCTTCCTTGTTGAACAGGTCGATTACGGCATCGAAGGTTTCCTCGGTGGCCACGACCTCGCCGCAATGGGCGCACTTGAACACGGGAATCGGCACGCCCCAGTTACGCTGGCGGCTGATGCACCAGTCGGGACGGTCTTCCACCATGGAGCCAATGCGGTTAACGCCCCACTCGGGGACGAAGCGCACGTGATTGCGGATCTGGTCGAGCGCCGCATCGCGCAGGCCCGTTTCGTCCATGGAAACGAACCACTGGTCGGTGGCGCGGAAGATGACGGGCTCGTGGCAGCGCCAGCAGTGCGGGTAGCTGTGGTTGATGTCCTCGTGCAGGATGAGCGTGCCGCGCTCGCGCAGCCACTCGATGATGACGGGGTTAGCCTCGTTCACGTCCATGCCACTGAACGGACCGCCCGTGCCCATGCCCTCACCCGAGTAGAAGCGACCGTCGTCGTCGACGGGCATCACTACGGGGATGTCGAACTTCATGCCAGCCTTGTAGTCGTCGACGCCATGGCCGGGAGCGCCATGAACGATGCCCGTGCCGTCTTCCAGCGTGACGTAGTCGGCATGGATGAACGTGCCCTCCTCGCCGGCATCGCCGAAGATGGGCTGCTTGTACTTGTTGCCAGCCAGCTGCTCGCCCGTGGCGTGCCAGACCTCGCCGTCAACTTCGACCAGGTTGCATTCCCAGCCGAACTTCTCGCAGCACTTCGCGGCCAGCTCGCGCGCGAAGATGGTGGGACGGCCATCGTGCATAACGGCCACGTACTCGGCCTTCGGATGCAGGATGACGATGACGTCGGCGGGAAGGGTCCACGGCGTGGTGGTCCAGATGGCCACGTCGATGTTGCCCTCGTAGGCTTCCAGGCCCGCAGGCGTGGTGGTGAGCTCGAAGCGCACGAAGATTGCGGGGCTCACCTCGTCGGCGTACTCGATTTCGGCTTCGGCCAGCGCCGTATGGCAATGGCTGCACCAGTGGATGGGCTTGCGGCCGCGATACACCGCGCCATCGAGGTACATCTTCTTGAAGACCTCGACGTTCGCGCTCTCGTAGGTGGGCTGGAACGTGAGGTACGGGCGATCCCAGTCGGCGTTCACGCCCAGGCGCTTGAAGCCCTCGCGCTGCACGTCGACGAACTTCTCGGCCCACTCGCGGCACATCTTGCGGATGACCGCCTGGGGCAGCTCGTTCATCTTCTGGGTGCCGATCTTCTTCTCGACCTCGTGCTCGATGGGCTGACCATGCGTATCCCAGCCGGGAATGTACGGCGTATAGAAGCCGCGCTGCGCGTTGGTCTTGTTTACGAAGTCCTTCAGGATCTTGTTGAAGGCGTGGCCGATATGAATGGGGCCATTGGCGTACGGAGGGCCGTCGTGCAGCACGAACGGCTGGTTGTCCTTGTTCTTCTCCAGCACCTTGTGGTAGATGTCGATGTCGTTCCACCACTGCAGGCGTGCCGGCTCGTTCTGGGGCAGGTTGCCCCTCATGGCGAAGTCTGTCTTCGGCAGAATCATCGTCTGTTTATACGCGTTGGCCACTTCTGTACCTTCCACATATGCCTAAATTTACAGATGGCTATTATAGGGGCAAAAAGGGCCCACGCGGGCGGCGGCGCAAAAACGCCAAATCCGACATTGCGAAACGCCTGGAACGCAGGGCGAAAGCGGCCCGCACGCAGCGCTCGCGAACCCTAGCGGTAATCGGCGGGGTTCTTGCTCGAGCTGCCCGTGAGGTTGCGCTTCGTGCGCAGCTCGCGCCCAAACTGCACGGCGGCTTCGCCGAAGCGGTCGCGCACCATGTCGGTGGCGGTTTTCAGGCACTCGCGCTGCTCCTGGGAAGGCAGGGCTTCGTCTTGCCCGTCGTCTTCCATGCCAAACAGGGAATCCTGCACGGGTGCGTCGCTGTCGAAGCGCGAAACGCCACAGCCCACCAAGCGCACCGCCGTGCCCGGATGCCACAGCTCGTCGAGCATCTGGCGCAAGTGCGACGCAAGCACGTACTCGTCGTTCGTGGGTTCGGGCAAGCGTCGCTGCGAACTGCGAATGGCCAGGTTGGCGTAGCGAATCTTCAGCGAGACGGTGCTTCCCTCCATGCCCTTCAGGCGCAGACGGCGTCCCACCTTCGCGGCGACGGTGCCCAACGCGGCCTCGATGTCGCGTCGCTCGGTTAGGTCGTGCGCGAAGCTGATCTCGTTGCTCACCTGCTTCACGGGCTCCCCCGCGGAAATGCCGTCGAGGTCGGCGCCCAGGCAGCGAGCGCGCATCATCTGGGCGTTCTTGCCGAACACGCGCCGCAGCACATCGTCTTCCGCGGCGGCTACCTGGCCCAACGTGGTGA
>NZ_JAZZJS010000058.1:0-3234 GCF_056180635.1 Denitrobacterium sp.
ATTCCGCCTTCGATACTCGCATACGCATGGGCCCTCGAGAAGCAATCACGCGAAAACTGCGGAAACGAACGAATGGGGAAAGCCAGCCCGTCTTTTCGGATGGTGTTCCAGCGGGCAGGACGTCGTGACGGGCGCATTGTCCCGCGAAGGGGCGCATACCGCGCGCTAGATGTCGGCGAGCTCGTCCTCGATTTCCGGCGCATTGCCCCGCGGAGGGGCACATACCGCGCGCTGCCTTTTTCAGAAAAGGCAGGCTTGTCGGGGCGAAATGAGTCGCACGTTTTTCGCGAACTGGGGGAAACGCTGCGCCAGATGTGCGAGGGGCGTGCCTTTTTCAGAAGAATCCCCTTTTGCAAAAAGTGCATGGGGCCCAGAATTCCGCGCATACCCGAGGACGTATAATCCAGGTGCAGCGTTCGCAATCGCAAGAACGCTCTGGCGGGGCGCGATGCTCTTGCGACGTGGTGGTCCTTGGCGTCGCGCCCTGCCAGAGCAGCAAGGACCACCACCATGAGCGACAAGAGGCGGCGCTGGCTTGCCCCATCGGCGACTCCCTGGGACGACCTGGATGCATCTGGCATCGGGGCGGCCGAGCGCATCGTCATGGCCTGCCACCGCGACATCTACAGGTACAGGCACGCCCCCACTACGCTGGAGGGCGAGGCCGAGTTCTTCAACGCGTACGAGAGGGATGCCTGCCCAAGATGCGGCTCCGTCCGCATCGTCTCGAGGGGAAGGGGCTCCAACGGCGTCAGGAGGTGGCTCTGCCGGGATTGCGGGAGGCACTTCACGCCAGCCACCGGTACCGTGTTCCAGAGCCGCAAGATCCCCGTGGCCGACTGGACGGAGTTCCTGCTGGAGGTCTTCTCGTACGAGAGCATGAGCGGAATGGCCAGGTCAAACAGGAGGTCGTACACGACCCTGCCCTATTGGATGGCGAAGTTGTTCGCCGTGCTCGAGGGCGTGCAGGACGGCATCGTCCTCTCGGGGAGCGTCCAGATAGACGAGAAGTACTTCCCGGTGGCAGCCAGGGATTGGGCGAAGAGGCCCGATGGGAAAAATCCGCATGGGCTCTCGCGCAACCAGATTTGCATTGCCATGGGATGCGACTCCTCGGGAAGATCGTATTGCGCCCGGATGGGGCTCGGAAAGCCGAACAAGGCGCGGACCTGGGATGCGTATGGGGCCCATATCGCCCCGGGTTCGAGGCTGGTTCACGACATGGAGGGGTCGCACGAGGTGCTCGTGTCGAGGCTCGGGCTCGAGAGCGTCATCCATAGCTCGAGGCTCCTGAAGGTCGTTCCCGACGGGGAGAACCCGCTTAGGGACGTCAACCGCCTTTGCTTCCTCCTGGGGCTGTTCCTGAAGTCCCATCCCGGATTCGACCGAGGCAACCTGGATGGCTACCTTGACCTCTTCCACGTCATGATGAACGAGCCGGAAGACAAGATGGCGAAGGCTGCCATGGTGCTCGATCGGGCAATGAGGTTCCCGAAAACGCTGCGATACAGGGACTTCTACGAGCCGAAGCCCAGGTGAGAAACAAGCAGATGGGCAGCAGCGTGTACTTTCTGCAAAAGGGGATTCTTTCAGAAAAGGCACAGCACGCATCGCTCCCTCGCGGCATGTGCTTATTGCGGCAGGAGGCATGGCAATACGTGACGCGTGCTAGTATGGCGAACGGAAATGGAAGCGATCGGCGGGAAGGAACGCACATGAAAACACTGTTGCACGCATGCTGCGGCCCCTGCTCGCTAGAGCCCGTGCGCCTTCTGGCCGAACAGGGCCACGAGCTTACCATCGCCTTCATGAACTCGAACATTCAGCCGCGTCCCGAGTACGACCACCGGCTGCAAACGCTGCTGGCCTGGGCAAACGAAGAGGGCATCCCCGTTATCGAGGGCGTCTACGACGACGCAGCATGGCACGATTTCGCAGGCGTCATCCAGCTTACGGGAGGCCCGCGCGCAGAGCGCTGCCGCCGTTGCTATCACCTGCGACTCGAGGAAGCGGCCGAATACGCCGCAACGCACGGGTTCGAAGCCCTTTCCACCACGCTCGCGGTAAGTCCCTACCAGCTATTCGACATCTGCCACGAAGAGCTGGTGGCGGCATGCGAGAAATGGGGGCTCACGCCCGTGTGGCAAGACTTCCGCCCCTACTACCCCGAGGCAACGCGCCGCAGTCGCGAAGCGGGCATGTACCGCCAGAATTACTGCGGCTGCATCTACTCGAAGGCCGAAGCCAACACGGAACGCGCCGCCCGCAAGGCGAAACGTGCAAAGGAGCTGGCGGAACGCGAAGCGGCCGAAGCGCTCGAACGAAAAGAGCGCAACGCGGCGCGCGCAGCGTACGACGCCAAGCAGCGCGCCAAGAAAGCCGCCCGCAATGCCGCACGCGCGGCAGCGAAAGCGGCAGCCAGCCAGCAAGAAGAGCATGCATCCATGCAGCACATAGCGAACGAAGAAAGCGAAGAGGCATAGTGAAAACCAGCGATTTTGATTACGAACTTCCCGAAGAGCGCATTGCGCAGGCCCCCTGGCCCGTGCGCGACGAATGCCGCATGCTGGTGATGGACCGCCAAACGGGCGAGCTGCAGGATCGCATCTTCCGCGACATCTACGAGTATGCGCAGCCCGGCGACGTGTTCGTCGCCAACGAAACGCGCGTCATGCCCGCGCGCCTGCTGGGTGCCAAGCGCGGTACCGGCGGCGCTGCCGAAGTGTTCCTGCTGCGCCCGCATGCAGGCAAAATCGCAACCAACGTGTCGTCGGCCTGGGAAGCCCTAGTACGCCCCGGCAAGCGCCTGAAGCCCGGCGCCATCGTCGACTTCGCCGACGCATCGGGCAAGGTCATCCTTTCCGCCGAGGTCATCGACTTCAAAGAAGACGGCAAGGGCGAGCGCATCGTGAACCTTTCCACCGACGCCTTCCCCACGCTCGACGAAGCGGTGCACGCCGTGGGCCACACGCCGCTGCCGCCCTACATCAAGGACTACGAGGGCGACGAGGAAATGTACCAGACTGTGTACTCGCGCAATGAGTCTTCGGCCGCCGCCCCCACCGCGGGCCTGCACTTCACACCCGAGCTCATCGAACGCCTGAAGCAGAAGGGCGTGCGCTGGGAAACGGTGGAGCTGCAGGTGGGCATCGACACGTTCCGCATCGTCGAGGAAGACGACCCCACCACGCACGCGATGCACACCGAAACCTACACGGTGCCGCAGCACGTCGT
>NZ_JAZZJS010000059.1:0-18579 GCF_056180635.1 Denitrobacterium sp.
ATGCGCATGCACCTGCATCACGCTGCCGACATGAACTGGCGCATCCTCGACGACTATGGCACGCAGGAAATGAAGGACAAGCTCATGGACAAGTTCCAGGACAAGTCCGTGTACTGCAACTTCGACATCACCGAGCAGACCGGTGGCACGGGTGCCGACCTGCACACCACCGCTGAGAAGCAGCCCGACGGCTCCTGGATCCTCAACGGCGAGAAGTGGCTCATCAGCCACACCGACTGCTCCGACTACACCTACATCATCGCGGTTTCCGACCCGAGCAAGCAGAAGGACGACCGCCTGAGCGCGTTCATCGTCGACAACTCCCTGCCCGGCTTCGAAATCGTCGAAATGCCCCACATGATGGGCTGCCGCGGCGCTGGCCATGCAGGCCTGAAGCTCACCAACGTCAAGGTTGGTCCCGAGTGCCTGCTCGGCGAAGAGGGCCAGGGCATGGATGTCGCCATCCACTCTCTGTCCGTCTCCCGCGTGCACATCGCCATGTCGAACCTGGGTATGGCCCAGCGCATGCTCGAGCTCTCGCTCAAGCGCGCCAACGACCGCATCACCTTCGGTAAGCCCATCGCTTCCCGCCAGATGATCAAGTCGAAGATCGCCGACATGCAGATGATGGTTCACGTTCTGCGCACCGCCATCTACGACTTCGCTCGCGACTACGACATCGACCCGAAGAACGACTTCATCACCGAGAAGGCTGCCATCTGCAAGCTGTTCTCCATCGAGACCGTGAAGCTCGTGTCCGACGGCATGCTGGAAATCTTCGGTGGCGACGGCTACTTCGAGGATAGCCCCTACGGTCCCACCGAGCGTCTGTACCGCGACTGCCGCGCTATGTGGCTCGAGGAAGGCGCCCCCAACGTTCAGCGCATCACGATTGCTCGCGAGTGCCAGAACCACGGCGGCGAAGTCAAGTACAACTTCTAGGAGTTGCTTGATATCCCAGCTCAACTTTGAGCTTACTATAAGGGCTGGCGCGTTTTGTGCCAGCCCTTCCCCATACGGAGCATCTATTTGAGGAGGAATATATGTCTCTGCCTCTCGAAGGCGTGAAGGTCGTAGACCTCACCACGTTCCTTGCCACCCCCACCACCGGCCGCGTGCTGGGCGAATGGGGTGCCGACGTCATCAAAGTCGAAGCCGCTAGGGGCGACGCGACGCGTACCAACCAGGCTCCCGTGTACGGCATTCCCGACTACACCGACGAAGAGAACCTCTCCTTCGACGTAGCCAACATGCACAAGCGCTTCATCAGCCTGAACCTGAAGAGCGAAACGGGTGCCGAAGTCATGCACAAGCTTCTTTCCGAAGCCGACATCTTCATCACCAACACCCGTACCAAGAGCCTCGCCAAGATGGGCTTCGATTGGGAAACGCTGCACGCGAAGTACCCGCGCCTCATCATGGGCCACGGCCTGGGCTACGGCAAGAAGGGCCCCGAGAAGGACGCCGCGGGCTTCGACGTGACCTGCTACATGGGTCGCGGCGGCGTATTCGGCACCACGGTCGATGCCGATAGCTTCCCGATGATCCCCACCAACGGCTACGGCGACTTCCAGTGCTCGATGTTCCTGTGCTCCGGCCTGCTGGCCGCCTACATCGCCCGCGAGAAGACGGGCGTAGGCGACTACGTAACCTGCGCTCTGGAACATGGCGCCATCTACGCTCTGTCCGTGGGCATGATTTCCGCTCAGTACGGCAACAAGTACCCGAAGAGCCGCCTCGAGGTCAACAACCCGCTGAACAACGTGTTCAAGTCGGGCGACGACAAGTGGGTCGTTCTCTGCCTCCCCGAGTACGACCGCGATTGGCCGCGCGTTCTGAAGCTCATCGGCCGCGAAGACCTGCTGGCCGACGCCGACCTCGCGTCCATCGACGCCGTGAACAACAAGGGCCTTTCCCCGAAGGTCGTGAAGGTCCTCGACGAGGGCTTCGCGAAGTTCACGCGCGACGAGCTGCTGGCCATGTTCAAGGAAAACGACATGCCCTGCGAGCCCGCCCAGACGCCCGAGGACGTGTACAAAGACCAGAACGCCATCATCAACGAATACATCAAGCCGGTGCACTATCCGAAGGGTGACCGTTGGTGCCCCACCGCTCCCGTTCAGTTCGAGCTGAACGAGACGGCGGAATTCAAGCCGACGGGCATGCTCGGGTCGTCCACCGAGGACGTGATGAGGGACCTGGGTTACAGCGACGAGCAGATCGCCGCTGCCGAAGCAGACGGCTCCGTATGCGGCGCCCGAAGCCTCGACGAACTGCTTGGACGCTAAGCCAGACAGGCGAACAAGCAGTCCCGGGAACCGAAAAGGAGTGCGCGTTTCGACGTGCGCTCCTTTTTTCATGTCCACGTCAGCAGCCACATTTTCTGAATAAATTTCCTTGAAACGCACGATTTACTTTTATAATTGGCAACGTCAGCGTTTAGGGGACGCCGCGCTATTTGGGTCAAGCAAAGAACTACGCGGCATGCATTTTGCCGCAGAGGAGAGTTCATGAACCTTTCGCAACTGCAGTACTTCTGCAAACTTGCTGAACTCCAGCATTACACGAAAGCCGCCGAGCAGCTGTACATCACGCAGCCCACGCTCTCGAACTCCATCTCCCGCTTGGAAGACGAGCTGGGCATCCCCCTGTTCGTACGCGACGGACGCAACGTGCGCCTCACGAAATACGGGCGCGAATTCAACGAATACGCCAAGGAAGCGCTAGCCGCAATCGAACGCGGCAAGGCCCTGGCGCAAGACGAAGCTGGCGAATACACGGGCAACGTCTCCATCGGCACCATCTACACCGTGGAAGACCATTTCCTTCCCACGCTCATGAAGGCCTACCGCGAGCAGTTTGGCGCAGGCCCCGTCATCCGCGTTTCCCAGGGTCTCACGCACTCGCTTATCGAGGGCCTGGAAAACGACGCCTACGATGTCATCTTCAGCGCCTTCGTGCCGAACAAGCCCGAACTTCAGTTCGTGCCCGTTACGTACCAAGACCTCATCGCCATCGTGCACAGCCGCCACAAGCTGGCCAAGAAGAAGTCGATTACGCTGGGCGACCTGCGCGGCGACCACATCATCACGTACCACTACAACACGCCCATCGGGCGCGAAGTGAAGGAGCTCATGAACCGCGAGAAGCTCCTCGCGTCAGAGCAGTACGACGACGAAATCACGTTGGCTTCCATGGTCGACGCCAATAAGGAAGCGGTCAGCATCGCGCTGAACACGCTCGGCATCAACCTCTTCCCCAACCTCATAAAGTTGAAGTTCGACGACGTGCCCGAGCAGTTCCACACGATCTACCTCGCGTACAAGAAGAACGCGTACAAAACGCCCGCCGTGCAGCACTTCATCGACCTCACGCGCGAGTTCGAGTACGAACGCAACTAGGCAAAGCGCACACAGGCTCACTGAAAGGCGGCTGCGGCCGCCTTTTTGCTGCGCTCCCTCTATCACACGCGCGTGAAAGAGCCACGGGCGACAGGAGCGCTACGCGCAGGAATCCCACATCGAGCTCGACGCGTATTACATTCAAGCAGCCAGACATAGAAAGAACCCGCCATGTCCCTCCATGGCGGGTTCCAAAGGCGGCGCAAACGCCTAGGTTTGAAGCCGAGGCTCGCCGGCAGTGAGAGCAGAAGCGAACCTCGGCGGTAATGTGATGCTAGTCGCGCACCTTCTCCATGGCGCTGTAGCCAAACATGCCCTTGTACTGGCTGATCAGGTAGAGAGCCATCAGCAGGGCGAGAATGGCGAAGGCCAGGAGCAGGATCATCATGATCCAGACAGCGCTGGACTCGCCCACAGCGGTGGTCATGGCACCTACGATACCCGGCAGGAACACCGAAGCGGCGCCCATGAAGGTGTAGTACATACCAACGTTACGACCGCGGGGGCCGGGGCAGATGAGCTGACGCTGGGTGACGCCAGTCTGCAGCATGCCGCCAGCAGCACCGAAGCCCACCAGAGCGAGGCCGATGTACACACCGGCAACGCCGATGCCCAGAGGCAGAGCAAGAAGGACCGAACCAAGGCCAACGATGGCAATGATAGAGTCGATCATGATGACCTTAACGGGGTTCCAGCGGAGCTTGCCCATCATGAATGCCCAGAAGAGCACGGCAATGATGGAGCCGAAGGTGTAGACGGAAGTCAGCGTAGCACCGTCAGTTGCGGTCATGCCCAGGTAGGCGGTACCGAACTGCTTGGAGTACTGCTGAGCACCATACATGATGAACATGATGACGAAGCCGTAGAACAGCGTGACGAACTGGGTCAGGCCGTTGGGCTTCTTCAGCATAGCGTCGCGTGCAGCCTGAATCTCCGCTTCAGCAGCGTTCTTGGCAGCACCCTTTTCGTCGCCGTCGTCAACCTTCTGCTTGCGCTCGTCGTCGTAGACGAAGGGCGTGATGATGGCGAAGATGGTGGCGATGACGGACAGAATGATTGCGATCCACACGTTGATGTGCCAATCGCCCGTGCCAGGGCCAGCGACAACGGTCTTGGTGGCCTTGTCGAGCACGTGGTTGGCGTTAGTCGCAGCAAAGATCGGGTAGATAATGCCCGTAACGCTGATGACGGCCTTGATGCCAATCGTGCTTGCGCCAGCCTGACGCGGATTCGCCTCGGCGATTGCCGGGTACAGAGCACCATCCCAGAAGCCGGACGTAGCCAGGCCAGACAGGAAGCCGGCGACAGCAGCCACGGTGGCGTTGTCGGTGACCAGCATGATCACGAACGAGATGATATAGAGCACGCCGCCCAGGATGGCCGGGATCTTACGACCGATGCGGTCGGAGATTTCGCCGCCAATCCACACGGAGACGAATTTGCCGACGCCGGTCCAAACGATAGCCGTTGAAACCGCAGCCGCGCCGGCGGTGGGGTCGTTGATGAAGCCCCACTGAGTATAGAAGTCCACTTGGTTCTGGCTGAAGATAATAGCCTGAACGCCATGCGTCAGGTAGCACATGTATACCGTGACGATGGCGAAGAGGTATTTCTTAGCCGGCTGAATAACCTTTTCGCTCACTG
Organism: Denitrobacterium sp.; assembly: GCF_056180635.1. Classification (NCBI taxonomy): domain Bacteria; kingdom Bacillati; phylum Actinomycetota; class Coriobacteriia; order Eggerthellales; family Eggerthellaceae; genus Denitrobacterium; species Denitrobacterium sp. Next base: position 5,046 of record NZ_JAZZJS010000059.1, read on the forward strand.
CATTCCTCCTAATTCGATAGTTCCCTCATGCTGTTTGCGCCAGTTGTAGCATTCGCTGCGTTTCTTGGAGACGCATTCCTCAAACTGCATCGAATACCAAACCACCTCAAATGGTATTTCACAAGGTATTCAAAATCCAATTCATTGACAGTGGGGTTACAGGCTAGATTGATTGTATTTTTCTATAGCGAACCACGCATTTATTGAATAGATTGCGCGCACATGCATATAACGCGGTATACGCCACATACGCGGCGCTTCGCGAAATGCATTACTAGATGATGTGGGTATTCGCGAAGAGCGAATTACGAGACGCCGTAGGCCTCCATGAGCAGCGGGCCGGCGATGTGAATCATGATCTGGTCGGTGCCTTCGGCGATCTGATTGCCGCGACAATCCTGCCAGATGCTGCCCACGCGTTCGTTTTCCGTATAGCCGCGACCGCCCAGAATCTGCAGGGCGTCGCTGGCCACTTCGGTTGCCGCGCGGGGCACGTAGCGCTTCGCCATGGCAACTTGCAGGCGCTTATCGGAGGAATCATGGTCGAACGCCCACGCGGCCTTGTACACGAGGGAGCGCATGTTGGAAATCTTCACTTCCATGTCCACCAGCATCTGCTCGACCTGCTGAAACGAGGCGATGTTCTTACCGAATGCCATGCGATTGCGAGCATAGGAAACGGCATCCTCCATGGCGGCCTGGGACATGCCCAGCGATTGCGCGCACACCATGACGCGGCCGATTTCGAGAAGATGGAACAGCTGCGGGAAGCCCGCCTTGCCTTCCCCACGCAGGCGATGCGAGGCGTCGAGGCGCACGTCGTCGAACACCACGTCGGCGAAGGGCACGATCTGCTGGCCAATCTTCCCGATGGGGTACGCGCTAAGGCCCTCGCTATTGCGGGGCACCATCCAAAACGAAAGGATGGGATAGCCATCGGAAGCCACGTCGGCTTCCACGGCCGCCACCATGACGAAGGGGGCGAACTCGCCGTTAGCCACGAACGTCTTCGCGCCCTTCAGCACGTAGGCGCCGTCGTGACGCGAAACCTTGGTCTGCATGGCCATCGTGTCGCTGCCGGCGCCAGGCTCGGATACCGCCAACGCGAAGGCCAAGCGGCCGGTCTCGCGGTACGTGTCGAGCATTTCCTGCATGGTCCTCGAGGAACCCGCGAACTTCTTCATGATGCGCAGGTTCATGATGTCGCTGGAAAACGGCAGCGCAGCCCCCGCCACGCGGGAAACCTCCTCGGTGGCGATGGTTTGGGCTAGAAGCGAACCGCCGCCCGACGCATCGCCAAGCAAGCTGGAATGACCAAGATACTCCTTGATGAACGCCTGGCACACGTCGTCGGGCAAACCCCCATCGCGCTGCCACTGACGCACGTTTGAGCGGGAGAAATACCGTTCGGCATAAGCGCGGAAATCGTCCTTGAGCGCGAGTTCCTCGTTGCTGAGATTGAAATCCACGATGTACCCCTCCCCTTCCAGTTTGTCACTACAAAACGACATGGAAGCCCAGCGCACCATCCTACAAAGCAGCCCCGGATGATTGCGCACGGGCTTCCATGCCGTACGTTGCCACACTACAACGGCAGCGTCAAGCGAATCGACCGCTTAGCCGCAGCGATACACCACTCCCATTTCGGGCTGGGGCATATCCCACTTGGAAACGATGGTTTCCTCGCAGCAGATACGGCACGTGCCGCACTCGAGGCAGCCAGCGTAATCGAAGCTCTTATGGCCATCCTCGTCGATCTTGTAGAGGGCGGCCGGGCAGACGCGCACGAGCTTCTGGAACTCGGCGTCGTCAACCTCGTCGAGGTTTTCCTTGTTCAGCTCGATGTGGGCGTTTTCCTCGTCCACGTTGTACTTGTTGACGCCGATGAGCTCGTCGACGTTAACGGTGATCTTCAGCTCGCTCACAGTGCCTTCAGAGCTCCTCTCACTTCGCCGGCCAGCTTCAGCATGCCACGCTGCTTGATAATGGGCATCATGCGCTTCTTCAACGGAAGGGCGGGCGTGCCATCGACAACGAACATGGCATTGAAGATTTCGCCAACCATCTTCGGGTAGTCGGTGAACATGCGATCCCAATGCTCCATGGTCTCGGGCCACTTCGAGAAGGTGGCAAGATCCTTGATGACGAAGGAGTTGTCCATCTTCTGCTTATAGGTGGCAAGGCCAGCCTCGGAAACGTCACCAGCATCGATGGCGTCGCAAGCAGCTTCCGCTGCGAACTGGCCGCTGGCAACGGCGAGGTCCATGCCGCGCACCATGTAGCCGAGGTTCATGCAGAGCATTGCCGCATCGCCCGCGATGAGAGCGCCATCGAAGGTGTACTTCGGAATCATGTTGTAGCCGCCCTCGGAGACCATATGGCCAGAATGCTCGACCATTTCCGCGCCGCGGATAATGGGGGCGATGGCGGGATGCTTCTTGAAGTCATCGAAGCACTGGTAGATTGTGGTGTTCGCCTTCGACATGTCCTCGATGGTGGCAACCAGACCCAGGCTGATGGAATCCTTGTTCGTGTAGAGGAAGCCGCCACCCACTTCGCCATGGGTGCAGTCGCCCACGAACAGCATGGCAGCGCCTTCTCCCTCGGGGCATAGGAAGCGATCTTCGATCTGCTCGGGAGAAAGCTCGAAGACCTCCTTGATGCCCACGGCCATCTGATTGCGCTTGGGGCGCGGTACGCCCAGGCAGCGCTCGGAAAGGAGGCTGTTCACGCCTTCGGCGATGATGACCACATGGGCGGTGATTTCGTCGTCGCCGGCCTTGATGCCGATAACGGCGCCCGACTCGTCCTTCAGTAGCTCTTCCACGGCAATGCCGCAGATGTACTCGCAACCGGCGTTTTCAGCCTGCTCGGCAAGCCACTGGTCGAAGGGGCCGCGCAGCACGGAATAGCTATCCTGACCCGCTTCACCCAGCTGATCGCTCGTGAAGTCGATCGTCATGTTGCTCGCGGGATCGATCATCGCAATGCGCTCGTGCGTGATCTTGCGCTCGAAGGGAATCTCGCCCCATTCGATTTCGCCTTCGCCGTACTCGTCGAAAACCCTCTTCAGGGAATGGCCGTAGATGCGGCCGCCCGTCATATTCTTCGCGCCGGCATATTCGCCGCGCTCGACGACCAGGACGCTCTTGCCCCTCTTAGCCGCCACGTACGCCGCAATGGCGCCTGCGCAGCCGGACCCGACGACGATGATGTCGAAGTCCCTTTCTTCCATGCGGTTCCTCCTTCTTTCACTGAAAGCACCGCGTCGATTCGAACCGAACCGATGTGGTGCAGGACGCGCCGCCTTCTACCGCGACGACGCGCCTACCTCTCGATTGCGGAAGGGGATCCACTCCCCTTCCGCGAAATCCCTGCTTACAGAGCGGCGGTGAGCTCGGGCAGAACCGTCTTCAGGTCGCCGACGAAACCGTAGTCGCACTGCTTGAACACCGGAGCGTTCTTGTCCTTGTTGATGGCAACGACCGTGGTGGCGCCAGCGCAGCCAACCATGTGCTGCATCTGACCGGAAACGCCCACGGCGAAGTAGATCTTCGGGGAGATCATCTGGCCGGAAACGCCCACGTACGCCTCGCGGGGGAACCACGTCACGCCTTCGGAGAGCGGACGGCTGCAGCCAACCTCGGCGCCGATCTTGGCAGCCAGGTCGCGAGCGAACTGCAGGTCTTCCTCGGCCTGGAAGCCGCGGCCGCAGGCCACGACGGCGTCGGCGCCGGCCAGGTCGACGGATGCGGGAGGCAGGGCCTCGGAGCCGGTCTTAACGACGGCGGCTGCGGGAGCCTCGAACGCCACTTCCTCGACGGCGTCGGTGCCCGTGGCGGCAGCAGCGTCGAACGTGCCAGCCACGACGGTGTAGATCTTCACGTCGGTGGTGGGCTTTGCGGTGCGCACGCCCGTGCCGCCGAAGTACATGGCGCTTGCAGCGTCGCCATCGAATTCGGTTACGCCGGCGATGGCAGCAGCGCCCTTGGCGGCGGCCAGGCGGCCCACCAGGCTGAGCGCATGCAGCGTCTGCTCGGCCAGAACGATATCGGCGCCGGAAGCGTCGAACGCCTTGATGACGGAGGCGTATGCGTCATCGACAACGTTGCCAGCAGGCACGTCGATGTGCACGCAGGAATCGGCAACGCCGGTTACGGCAGGCGCGCCGGCGATGCACAGGACAACGCCATCGGCGAGGGTACGAGCGCCAGCGCAGAGTTCGCGAGCGCCGTTTTCGGTTTCAGCAATTACGAAAGCCTTAGCCATTTCTACTTTCCTGCCCTTCTCTACAGAGCGGCCTTGACGGCAGCTGCGAATTCGTTCACGTCATCGAAGATCTGGCACTTGCGGTCGACCTGGGCGGGAGCCTTCACGGCCACTTCCTCGGTCGCGCTCGCGGCAGCGCCTTCGGCAGCAGCCACGTTCATCGGCTTCTTGCCGGCGGCCAGAATGTCCTTCATTCCGGCGATGCGGGGCTCGGCGAAGTCGGGAGCCACGGAAATGACGCAGGGAGTGGGAACCTCTACGGATTCGATTTCCGTCTCGAGCAGGCGCTTCGCGGAAATCTTGCCATCGGCGGCCTCGGCGGAGACAACGCCGGAGACATAGGGAAGGCCCAGGACGGCGGCCAGCTGAACGCCAGTCTGCTTCGCATAGAGGTCGGCGGAACCGTCGCCCACGATGATGGCGTCGTAGTCGCCAGCCTTGGCGACGAGCTTGGCGAGCTCGGCAGCAGCGCCGAACGCGTCGAGGTTGGCGGTGGCGTCATCGGCGGTGAGGAACAGCTCATCGATGCCGCGAGCCAGAATGTTCTTCTTGGTCTTGGAATCGTCGGCCTTCTTGCCGCCAACGCTGATGGCCTTCACGGAGCCGTCGCCCGCAAGCGCGGAAGCGGCCTCGATGGCGTTCAGGTCGTACGTGGAAACAACCTGGTGAGCGCGGGAGAAATCGAGCGAACCGTCGCCGGCGACCTTAACGTCCTGATCGTCGGGGACGATCTTGCATGCCACGAGAATGTTCATGGATGTTCCTTTCTTTCCTCTCTAAAAGATTGCGCGTATGCGGGGAAGCCCCGCAACGGCGCCGCCAACCTCCCTCGGAAGGCGGCGCCCCTAATACCCTGATTACAGAGCGTACTTCTTGGCGACCTGACGACCGCAGATGTACGCCATGATCTCGTGCGTACCGCCGCCGAACATGTTGCCGCGGGAGTCGGCCCACAGACGGCCAACGCGAACCTCGGTGGTGTAGCCCAGGCCAGCGTAAATCTGCAGGGCCATGTCGCACACGTTGAAGCATTCCTTGCAGCCATAGCGCTTGAGCATGGCGCTCTCGAGCTGGACGGGCATGCCGTTGTCCATCATCCACAGCACCTTGTAGAGCAACTGACGCGTGGTCTGGACCTTGATTTCCATGTCGGTGAGCAGCTCGCCGATGGCTTCCTGCTTGAAGATGGGCTTGCCGAAGGCGATGCGCTGGTTGGCGTACTGAGCGGCGTCTTCCAGGGCAGCCTGGGCGATGCCCAGCTGCTCGGCAACGATGTAGGCACGCTCGACCTCGAAGTTCTTCATGAGCATCATGAAGCCCTTGCCAGGCTCGCCCATGCGCTGGTCTTCGGTGAGCACAACGTCGTCGAAGTACACTTCGCAGAACGGGATGCACTGCTGGCCGATCTTATGCAGCGGAGCAGTGGAAACACCCGGGGTGTCCATCTTGATGAGCCACAGGCTCATGTTGCGATTGTCGTGGCTGGGATCCTCGTCCTTGGCAACAACGATCGTGTAAGGCAGAACGGCGCCCATGGTTACCCAGGTCTTCTGGCCATTCAGCTTGTAGGTGCCGTCGGGCTGCTTCACGGTGACGGCGGTCATCGACTGATTGTCGGAACCCGCACCGGGCTCGGAAATGGAAAGCGAGGAGATGGGCCAGCCGGTTTCCATGTAGTGATCCATGGCCTGCTGCTTCTGCTCGTCGGTACCGAACTCCATGATGTCGAACATCGAGAGGGAGTTCTGATACAGGATGTGCATGCAGCCGCTCTTCTGATACAGACGCTCGATCATCAGGCCGATGGTAACGCGGTCAGCGTCGATACCGCCGAACTCCTCGGGAATGCCCATGAGGCCAAAGCCAGCATCGCGATACGCTTCCGCGATTTCATCGGGCATGGTGCCGGTTTCGTACATTTCGGCGATAACCTCGTCCGTGAAATAGCGCTCGCAGAATTCGTCAACGCTCTCGAGCAGCAATTCTTGTTCGTCGGTCAGGCTGAAATCCATGTTTCTTCCTCCTCGGTCAAGGGCGGACAGGCTTCCTCTCCATGTCCCTACCCACACCCAAAGAATACCCTCCGGAGCGCGATTCTGGATGGACATTTTTTTCAGTTTGTCCATCACGAAACTAAAACCCCAGGTAGATGAGGTGTAGCAAGCTGCCTGAATGGAAGATTGAATACCAGAGGGCCTTATCTATAGATTTAGGCTATTGAATAGATAGATTCATTAATAAATACGAATATATATTTCATTGCGCCTATTCGAGCGAATAATTCCAAATACACAGTTCCCTAAACTTGTGGCAAACCTTATACTACGCACCACAGATATCGGAATTTGGGTAAAAACGTTGGAGTTATGCATGGGTTCCACTGATACAAAGCTTCTCATCGCGCGCTCGTTCGTCGAGCTCGTCGAGGAAGAGGGACTGCAAAGGGTTTCCGTCTCGAATATCGTGGAACGCTCGCAGCGCAACAGGAAGACGTTCTATTACCACTTCAGCGACAGAAGCAAGCTCGTACAGTGGGTCTTCCGCTACGACATCGCGCAGGAACTGAGGAAGCGCGTAAGCGAAGACAAGCTCGTGTACCCGAAGAACGACGCGAGCGAACTGGGACGCCTGCCCTATTACACGTTCATCAAGGAAGGCGTGCGCTCCATCGACGGCGATGCGTTCTTCGAGGCGCTCGACGCGTGCTTCCGCGCGAAGAGGGAATACTACGCCAACGTGCTTTCCGAAACGGGCATCGACAGCCTTTCCGAATACCTCTTTCAGCTCTACGTGCCCGCACTGCGACGCGACATCGAGTTCATTCTCAGCAACCGCTTCCTGAACGAGGGAAGCCAGCAATTCCTCGCGGAATTCTACACGGGCGCGTTCCTTGCGTACTTCAAGCGCCGCGTCTGCGGAAAGCTCCAAGACGGCGAAAGCGTGCTAGCCGATATGGGCCCCTTCGCCAACATCATCCACAGCTCCATCGCCAGCGAGATCAACGCGCAGCAGCGCGAACGCATGCACTAATCAGCCTACACCTTCGGCGTGCCATGCGTGCGCCTATGGGAAATCATGCGGTTCATGGCGTTCAGGTACGCCTTGGCCGAACTCGTGATGATGTCGTAGTCGCTGCCACGGCCAATGAAGATGCGCCCGCTTGCGTCCTTCACGCGCACCGTAACCTCGCCCAAAGCATCTATGCCACGCGAGATGGACGTAACGGCGAAGTCGGTGAGGTCGGGCGACATCCCCACGATGGCGTCGACCGCCTTGTACGACGCATCGATGGGGCCAGAACCGTACTCGCATACGGTATGCAGTTCGCCATCCTCGTCGCGCAGCGTGAGCGTTGCCGTGGGCGTAAGCGGAAAACCGCAGCTCACCTGCAACGCCTGCAACGTGAAGGCGTTCTCGACCTCACGGGCGTTTTCGTTGACGAGACTTTCCAGGTCCTCGTCGTAGACCTCTTTCTTGTGGTCTGCGATTTCCAGAAAGCGACGGTAGAGCACCGACATGGTTTCGTCGTCGAACGTGTAGCCCAGATGCGAAAGGCGCTCGCGCAGCGCGGAATGGCCACTACGAGCCGTGAGCACGATGCGGCTCTCCCCCGCACCTACGTCATGCGGGTCGATGATCTCGTAAGTGGTGCGTTCCTTCAGCACGCCGTCCTGGTGAATGCCCGAGCTATGCGCGAACGCATTGGCGCCCACGATGGCCTTGTTGGGCTGCACCGGCATGCCCGTAACGCTGGAGACCAGGCGCGATGCCGTCGCGAACCCCTGCGCGTTGATGTCGGTATGGGCGTCGAGGGAATCGCCGTGCACGCGAATGCCCATCACGACTTCCTCCATGGCGGTATTGCCCGCGCGCTCGCCAAGGCCGTTTATGGTGCACTCGACCTGCGTGGCGCCCGCGGCAACGCCCGCAAGGGAGAGCGCCGTTGCCATGCCCAGATCGTTATGGCAATGCACGGAAAGCGTGATGTCGTCGATGCCGTAGACGTGACTCATGAGGTAGGCAATGCGCGCAGCGAATTCCTCGGGCATGGAATACCCCGTGGTATCGGGAATGTTCACCACCGTGGCACCCGCGTCAACAACCGCCTGTACCACGCGCACGAGGAACGCATTGTCGCTCCTGCCGGCATCTTCCGCGTAGAACTGCACGTCATCGCAGAGGTTACGCGCATAGCGAACGGCATGCACCGCGCGCTCGACGCACTCGTCGGGCGAAATGCGCAGCTTATCGCGCAGATGGCTTTCCGACACGCCCAACCCGGTATGGATGCGCGGACGCTTCGCCGAGCGAAGCGCCTCGGCCGCCGCATCGATATCCGCATCCACGGCACGCGACAACGCCACGACAACGGCATCGTCGCCCGCAAGCTCGCCGATGCGCTGCACGCTCTCGAAATCGCCCGGCGACGACACGGGGAAGCCAGCCTCGATGGCATCGACGCGCAACCTAAGCAGCTGACGTGCGATGACAAGCTTCTCCTCGGTGTTCATGGAACAACCGGGCGACTGCTCCCCATCTCGGAGCGTGGTATCGAAAATGGCTATCTTGCGAGACAATCCCGTCGCCTCCATATGCTGCGATTGATGTTGAACTATGCGTCCCGGCCAGAACGGGGCATCGCGATTTTACCCGTGCGAATGATTTCGCGAATGCCGTACGGGCGAAGCAGGTTCTCGAGGCCCTCGAGCTTGTTCTCGTCGCCCGTTGCCTCGATCGTCACGGAGTCGACGCCAACGTCGATGATCTTGGCGCGGAAGATGTCGGCCACCTCGATTACCTGGCTGCGATCTTCGGGGGTAACGGACACCTTCACCAGCATGAGCTCGCGCACGATGTCGACGCCCGATGCCTGGCGCGTGATCTTCAGCACGCTCACGAGCTTGTTCAGCTGCTTCGTAATCTGCTCGAACGCCTCGTCATCAGCATCCACGACAATCGTCATGCGCGACACATCCGGGTCTTCGGTGGGGCCAACCGCAAGCGAGGCGATATTGAAGCCGCGACGGGAAATGAGCCCCGTCACGCGCGAGAGCACGCCCGCCTTGTTCTCCACGAGCACGGAAATGATATGGCGGTTCGTCTTCTGGAACGTGACCATGCTATTCCCCCTCTGCATTGTCGGCGGCAATCATCTTGGAAATATCGCCCACAGACGCCCCACCAATCTCCTCGTCGAGGGAATTGCCGGGCGCCACCATGGGCAGCACGAGCTCATCAGGTGAAATAGCGACCTCGAGCAAGGCCGGACCAGGATGCGCGAACAGACGCTCCAGCGCATCGGGCACCTCGGAGCGCTGCGAGACGCGTTCGCCCGCCCATCCGTACGCCGCGGCGAGCATGCGGAAATCGGGTACGGGATCGAGCGACGTTTCGCTGAACCGATTGCCGTAGAACAGATGCTGCCATTGGCGCACCATTCCAAGCGATCCATTGTTGAGCATGATGACTTTGATGGGCAGCCCATGAACGCTCGCAACGGCCATTTCCTCGACGCACATCTGGAACGAACCATCGCCCGTAATGCACACGACCGTGCTATCCGGACGCCCCACCTGCGCGCCCACGGAAGCGGGGAGCCCATAGCCCATCGTACCCGCACCACCGCTGCTGATGAACGTGCGAGGAGCCGTGCGCGTAAGGTACTGCGCGGCCCACATCTGATGCTGGCCCACATCGGTGACCACGATATTCGGAATTCCAGCAAGGGACTCGTCGATCTTCCCCATGAGCCACGCAGGGCTAATGGGAGCGTTGCCCTCTTCCATGGAAACGCCAGCGGCGGCATGCTGCGAACGCCATGATGCAACCTGCTCCAGCCAGGAACCATGTGCGGGATGAGCGTCGCGCTTGTCCATTTCGGCGAGCAAGGCGCATAGCGACGCTTTCGCATCGGCCACGATGGGCACGTCGGCAGAGCGGTTCTTCCCGATTTCAGCCGGATCGACGTCGATGTGAATCACGCGCGCATGCGGCGCAAACGAGCTGACCTTTCCCGTTACGCGGTCGCTGAAGCGCGCACCCACGGCAAGAAGCGCATCGCACTCGCTTATCGCCAGATTCGCAGCGCGCGAGCCATGCATGCCTACGAGCCCCAGATTGAGCTCATGCTCGCTTGGCAGCGCATCGAGCCCGATGAGCGTAGTCACCACAGGCGCATCGAGGCGCTCGGCAAGGGCGATGAGTTCCTGCGTTGCCTCGGCGGAAACGATTCCCCCGCCCGCATACACCACGGGTTTCGCCGCCCCGCAAAGCAAATCGACCGCAGCGCGCACCTGGCGCCCGTTGGGCTTCACCGTAGGGCGATACCCCGGAAGAACGCTCTCGTCGGGATAGTGGAACACTACGTCGGCGGCAAGGATGTCGCTGGGAACGTCGATGAGAACGGGGCCGGGACGCCCCGTGGTTGCGATATGGAACGCATCGCGCACGGTCTTAGTTAGCTCGCAGGCGTCTTTCACCAGGTAGCTATGCTTGACGATGGGCATGGTGATGCCGAAGATATCGCTTTCCTGGAATGCGTCGGTGCCAATGCTGCGCGTGGGAACCTGGCCAGTGATTACCACCAGCGGAATACTGTCCATATAGGCGGTGGCTATGCCCGTAACGGTGTTGGTCGCGCCCGGGCCACTCGTGACAAGCACGACGCCGGGGCGCCCGGTTGCACGCGCGTAGCCATCGGCTGCATGGGCCGCGCCCTGCTCATGACGCGCAAGCACGTGGCGAATGCGCGAGCTATCGTAGAGCGCATCGTAGATCTTGATGGCCTGGCCGCCCGGGTAGCCGAATACCACATCCACGCCCTCGGCCTCGAGAGACGCAATGAGCGCCTGGGCGCCGTTCATGGCCTTCCCCTCGGCTTCGGTATGGCTCCCGAAACGCGGATACCCCCGTCGCTGCTCCTGCACGGATTCGGGCATATAGACAACGCCTCCTTATCAGCGCTTTCCCTTTACGCGAGTATAGCCATCGCGCCACATCAACCGCAAGAAGCGGGCGGCGAGGTACATACATTCGCTATCGCGCGATAAAGTGCTACGGAGACAGTGTAACGCAAAGGGCGATTTGCGGGGAGCTGGGCTATGCGGGAAACGAAACGGGGCCCCGCATCGCGACGCCCCGGATACAAACCCATGTGAAAGAGAACTACGCCTTCGCGCCGTACTGCTCGTAATACGCGTCGATGCTGGCCTTCATGGCGTCGTCGATGACAACGCGGCCCTGGCACTCGCGGTTATGCAGGTACTCGGTGACTTCCGCCATGTCGACGATGCATGCCGTGGGGAACCCGTACTTTTCGGACACCTCGTCGATTGCGGCCTTCACGCCGCCCTTGCCCACTTCCATGCGATTCAGGGAAACCATCAGGCCCTTAACCTCGATATTGGCAATCGAGGAGATGAGGGGATACGTTTCGTCGATGGACTTGCCCGACGTGGTGACGTCTTCCACCATCACGACGCGCGCGCCATCGTAGAGCTCGGCACCCAGCAGGCTGCCGCCCTCGCCATGATCCTTCTTTTCCTTGCGATTCGAGCAATAGCGTACTTCCTTGCCGTACAGCTCGTGGTACGCCATAGCCGTGACAACGGACAGGGGAATGCCCTTGTATGCAGGGCCGAAGACGATATCGAAATCGTCGCCGAAATTCTCGTGGATGGCGCGTGCATAGTAGCAGCCGAGCCTATGCAGCTGGTCGCCCGTGACATAGGCGCCCGCGTTCATGAAAAAGGGCGACTTGCGGCCGCTCTTCAACGTGAACTCACCAAACTTCAGAACCTCGGATTCAACCATGAATTCGATGAACTCGCGCTTGTACTCTTCCATGCACGCTCCCTTTCGCAATTGTGTCTTACAGCGCCTCAACGATACCACGGATAAGCAGCTCGAACTGCTTTTCGCGCGTTTTCGCCAAAACCATAACCTCTTCCCCCGTAGGAGATGCGCCGTCGATGCCGGCGGCCATGTTCGAAATGAGGGAAATGCCCAGCACGCGCATGCCCACATGACGCGCCGCGATGACCTCCTCGACCACGCTCATGGCAACCGTATCGGCGCCCCACACGCGAAATGCGCGGATCTCGGCGGGCGTTTCGAAGCTCGGGCCAAGAAGCCCCAGATAGACGCCTTCGTGAAGCGGAATATCGTGAGACGACGCTACCTCGAGCGCGAGCTTTCGCAACTCTGGGTCGTAGCAATCCGTCATGCTGAAGAAGCGCTCCGCGTAGTTGGCCGCATCGGCATTCGCAATGGGATTGCGGCTAGTGAAGTTGATATGGTCGGACATGACGCAGAAATCGCCCACATGGTACGACTCATTCACGGCGCCAGCAGCGTTGGTGGTGCAGAGCACGGGAACGCCCAAGCGATGCATGAGCCAGATGGGGAACGCGATATCAACCGAGGAATAGCCCTCGTACGCATGGAGCCTCCCCTGCATGGCCAGGATGCTCTTGCCTTCGAGGGTGCCGCAGACGAACTGGCTGCGATGCCCTTCGGCAGTGCTCACCTGCATATGGGGAACGTCCTTGAAGGGAATGATCACGGCATCCTCGATCTGGTCGGCCAGCGGATTCAAGCCGCTGCCCAGAACGATGCCCATATCGAACGAACGCTCGCCGATGATGCTGGCTATATACGATGCCGCCTCGTCGAGTTTCCGCGCCAGAACATTCTCGCTGCTCATTGCCATTCCTCTCTCGAAGGGACTGTTCTCGGATGCTATTCGGAAGGAGCCGCCGCGATTAGCACGCGCGGGCGATTCGCCAAATCGCTTGCAATGCGACACGACTCGAATCCCGCCTGCTCGGCCAGCTCAAGCGCCGCATCAAGGCACGTCTCGTGCAATTCGACGGCAAGCACGCCGCCAGGCGCAAGGAGCCTGCGCGACTCCGGCAGGATACGTCGGAACAAATCGAGGCCGTCTTCCCCGCCATCGAGCGCAAGCGATGGCTCGAAATCCATGACCTCGCTGCTCATGGCGCTCAGAACGGCCGTGGGAATGTACGGCGGGTTGGAGATGACGAGGTCAACCGTGCCGTTCCAGGCTTCGGGCACGGAACTCGCCAAGTCGCCCTTCAGCACGGAAACACGCTCCCCCACCTGCAGCTCGCTGGCATTCAACGTTGCCAGCTCCACGGCATCATCCGAGATATCGGTAGCGACAACCTGGGATTCCGGAATCTCCTTCGCGATGGAGCAGGCAATGCAGCCCGTACCAGTGCAAAGGTCGACCACGCGGAACGGA
>NZ_JAZZJS010000060.1:0-14529 GCF_056180635.1 Denitrobacterium sp.
CATGGCTACGATCCGACTTCTTCGTAATCCCCGGCGGCACGATCAAGTTCCTCGTCGCCGTGCGCAACGATGGCAACGTGTTCCTTTCGGGATGCACGCTCACGCTCTGCGCGCTGAACGAAGCAACTGGGCAATACGAACGCGTTCCCGGTGCAACGGCCAAGGTGGTATTCGGCGCCGATACGATTCAAGAGTCGAACTATAACCGCTCTGACGGCGCAGGAGGGCTGATTGGCGTCGAGGACGACTACGCGCTGGCACCCGGCAAGACGAGCGTGTATTCCACGGCAGTTACCGTTCCCGTCACCTGGGAATCGGGCGCGAAGAAGGTGCTATTCGTTGCGAGCGATGGCGTGAAAGCGGCCGACCTGGGCCTGCATTCCCAAGCCGAGGGAGACGATGACGACAGCATCGAGTTCCACATCGAACCTGGTGACTACAACGTAGTGCAGGTGCGCACGGCCACGAGCGATGTGCAAGACCCCGAGCAGCGGCATATGGAAACGCTCGAGGTGGCCCCGTCGGGGGCGAGCGGCAATTTCAGCCCCGCGCCCGTGACGATTTCGGAAGACGGAGAAGTTCCGAGCTCCAACATCCCCGCCGATGGTTCAGGCTCTTCGGATGGCGCGGGCAACAACTCCATCAGCAGCACGAACCGAAGCGGCATGCCCAAAACCGAAGACATGGTTCCCATGGGCCTGCTGGGAGTAGCGGTTGCCGCGGCAAGCGTGGCCACCGTGGCCTACGAGCGCCGTCGCGCCCTGAACGAAGGCGCCGCCGTAGATTGCGCTCCATCCGAGTAAATTGCAATTGCGGCCCATTCCTCGCACAATGAAGACAAGAGGATTAGAAGGGACGCACTATGATGAAGACAGCAGAACTCGAACTCGTGCAGGAATGGGACAAGGTCTTCCCACGCGACGAACGCGTCGACCACTGCAAGGTAACGTTCGCAAACCGCTACGGCATCACGCTGGCAGCGGATCTCTACAAGCCTAAAGATGCTGCGGGGGCGCTTCCCGCCATCGCCGTGAGCGGGCCTTTCGGGGCAATCAAAGAGCAATCGAGCGGGCTCTACGCCCAGGAAATGGCCGCACGCGGCTTTCTTACCATCGCGTTCGACCCCTCGTTCACGGGCGAAAGCGGCGGCGAACCCCGTCGCATGGCCTCCCCCGACATCAACACCGAAGACTTCTGCGCAGCCGTCGATTTCCTCAGCTGCCGCGACGACGTCGACCCCGCACGCATCGGCATCATCGGAATCTGCGGCTGGGGCGGCATGGCCATTAACGCCGCCGCGCTCGACCCGCGCATCAAGGCAACGGCTGCCATGACGATGTACGACATGACGCGCGTAACGCGCGAGGGTTACTTTGGAAGCGCAGACAGCAAGGAGGCTCGCGACGAACAGCGCGCCGCTTGGGCCGCACAGCGCATTGCCGATTACCAAGCCGGTTCGTACGTACGCGCAGGCGGCGTCATCGACCCGCTCCCCGACGATGCGCCCCAGTTCGTGAAGGATTACTACGCCTACTACAAGACGCCGCGCGGCTACCACGAGCGTTCGGGCAACTCCAACGACGGCTGGAACGTAACGGGCACGATGTCGTTCATGAACCAGCCCATCCTCGCGATGGCCGGCGAAATCGATACGCCCGTGCTGCTCGTACATGGCGAAAACGCGCATTCGCGCTACTTCAGCGAAGGGGCGTTCGAGCTTCTGAACGGCGATAACAAGGAGCTCATGATCATCCCCGGCGCGAACCACGTCGACCTGTACGACAATTTCGACGCCATCCCCTTCGGCAAGCTCGAGTCATTCTTCACGCAGAGCCTCTAGGAGCCGCAAACATCCAACCTCACGCGACGCGCCTGTTCGCCCTGCCCTATTCCAAACGCTGACGTTCAACTAGCCCGGTGAACAGGCTGCCGCGAGCAATAAGCTCTTCGTAGGTTCCCTCCTCGGCAACTTTCCCGCCATCGATTACCAGGATGCGATCGCAATGACGCACCGTGGACAGGCGATGGGCCACCACAACGCGGGTGCAGTTCAGGGAATCGAGCGAGTCGCTCACGTGCTTCTGCGTGACGTTGTCGAGCGCGCTCGTGGCCTCATCGAACAGCAAAACGCGCTTGTTGCCGCATATGGCGCGTGCGATCATAATGCGCTGTCGCTGACCACCGGAAATGCCACCCGAGCCTTCCGATACGATTGTCTGCATGCCCATGGGCATCTTCCGGATATCCTCGGCAATGCCGGCGAGCTCGGCGGCCCGCCAGGCGTCGTCGAGCGTGGCACCAGGCGAGGCAATAGTGATGTTGTTCGCGATATCGCCCATGAAGAGCTTGCCATCCTGCATGACCGCCCCAATATGGCGGCGCAGCGAATGCAAATCCACCTTGCGCACGTCGTGCGTGCCGTAGAAGACGAAACCCCGTTCAGGCTCCTCGAAACCAAGCAGCAAGCGCAAGATGGTCGATTTACCGCAGCCACTCTTGCCAACAATTCCCACGTACTCGCCCGGACTCACCGAGAAACTCAAGCCATCGAGGACGCGTGGCTGATCAGGCCCATAGCGAAACGACACATCCGACACGGCGATGGCGCCCGAAAGGTCCGCAACCTGGGGGCGACGCTCCGACGCTTCGGGCTCGGCTTCGAGTATGGGACTCACCACATCGAGCATTGCCCCCACCTGGGCAAACCGACCCGACATCATGGCTATCGCAAGCACGGCCGCCTGCATCTGCCCATATGCGACGTTGAACGACATGTAGTTCGCCACGCTCATTTCCGCGCTACCGGCAAACCAATAGATAGCCACGATGCCAACAAGGCCAATCGTCGCGCTGAAGGCGGGCGCGCTCCAGACTAGCGCCGGACGGTTATAGGCGCTTTCGGCATACGATGCGTAATCATCGGCCCACCTGGAAAAGGCGCGACGTTCGGCGCCCGTGAGCTTCACCTTTGCGACGCCACCGAGCAACGCCGCCACCGTGCCCGAAAGCTTGGCGTTGGCCTCCATCGTCGCTCGCTCGAAACGCGCCGTTACCGCCATGGCAACCATAAGGAACACGACTTGCGCAAGCACCACCACGAACGCGGGCCCAACAAGAGGACCGGCGAACACGGCAATCTGGAACAAATAGAGCAACGATAGCGCACCCGTAAGGCCGGCTCCCAGAAGCATCGTGGCAAGTTGCTGCATTAGCAGCTTCACCTGGGCAGCTCGCATGGCTACATCGCCCGCAGGGCGATCCTTGAAGAACGAAGTGGGTAACGACAGCAAGCGCGAGAACACGGCAGCCTCGCACGCCACGCCCAACTTCAAGATGACGCGCGCCATCACCAAATTGCGGCACGCGTTCAAAATGACGGTAGCGCCAGCAACGCCCACAAGCAGTGCGCCAATGGGCGCGATAAGGTCGACCTGGCCACTAGGCACTACCACGCCGAAGGCGATTTGGTTGGCCCACGCGGGAAGCAACCCCACCAGCGTTGCCGCCAACGCAGCAGAGAACACCACCAGGTAATCTCCCACGTCGAACACGCCCAACATGAAGGCCATGAGGTCGCGTACGGTAAGCGCGCGAGAAGGTAGCGGACGGTAGAGCAGCAGCGCCTCGTCGCCGATATGCTTGGCGACGGCAGACGTCACGCGCACCTTGGCGCCCGTACCGGGGTCGTAATAGCAATAACCGGAAAGGCCGCGCGGAATGAGGGCCACCGGCTCGCCCGTGTCGAGGCGCACCAGCATAGCGCCGCACGCACGCTTATGCCACCCGTCGTCGAGGCGAACGCGACGGCGCATCACGCCAGAAGGCTCGAACAGGCAATCCAGGTACTCCTCGATATCGGTCACGCCCTCGGGCACCTGCCCCGGTTCCGCGCCGCAGTACCGCAACGCGATGCGCGCGGCTCCGTCTGCGCGCTCGAGGTCATCCTGGTGGAACACCGGTGCCTCGCGCGGGTCGGTCACGCTTGCGGCGAGCTTGGCGTAGGCGCGCTCATGCAAGCGCGCGTCGAGCTCGCGGCGTATATCGATCTGTGACTTGACCCAGCCCACGTCAATCATTCCTCACAAGCTCGGCGTAGGCGCCGTTTGCCTTCAGGAGCGCTTCATGCGTGCCACGCTCGACCACCTTGCCGTCGTCGAGCACAATAATCTCGTCGCAGTCTCGGATAGCGGAAAGGCGATGAGCCACCACGATGCACGTGATACCTCGGTCACGGATGCGTCGTATGACCTCGGCTTCGCTCTGCGCATCGAGTGCGCTCGTGGCTTCGTCGAGAATCACGATCGTCGGGTCTTGCGCGAGGACGCGCGCAATCTCGAGACGTTGCAGCTGCCCGCCCGAAAAGTTACGCCCACCAGGTAGAACGCGACTTGCATATCCTCCTTCGCGCTCGTCGATAAGCTCGTGCACTCCGGCATCCCGGGCGGCAAGAACAACTTCGAAATCCTCGATTGATTCATCCCACAGCTTGATGTTGGCACCCACCGTATCGTCGAAGGTGACGATGTCCTGGTCGACCACCGCGAGAGAGCCGCGCAAAACGTCACGCGGGGCCTCGCCCAGAAGCACGCCACCCAGACGCACCTCGCCAGACCATGGCTCGTATAGCCCGCTTATCAGTTTCGCGAGCGTCGACTTTCCACACCCCGAAGCACCCACAAGCGCTACCCACTGACCCTCTTCGACATGCAGATCGAATCCTTCGATGAGCGGGGGTTCCAACGGAGAATACCCAAACGTTACGCCGTCGAGGTCGACGCGCCCGGAAAGTTTCCAAGACGAGGCGGATGCGGAATCGTCCCCTCGCACCTCGACCCTCGTTTCACGCGAGGGAGCCTCCTCCCCCTCGGGGACGTCAACCGGATAACGCAGCACATCCTCGACGCGCTCCATCTGCGTGCGCATCTCCTGCACGGTCTGACCAAGCTGCACGATTTGCGTCACCGGCGTCATGAAGGCGAGCAGGAACCCCTGGAAGGCAAGCAATCCGCCAGGGGTGAAACCAGCCACCACGATAAGCCAGACGCCAAGCACGAGCACCGTGATGTTCGCCAGTTCGGTGAGCGCGATGGGCACCGAACCCAAACGCTCGTTGATATACGACAGGCGCGTTTCGGCTGCGTTCACGTTTGCCTGGTAGCCAGCCCAACGCTCGAAGAAGCCAACCTCGGCGCCAGCCGCCTTAATCGTTTCGATCATCTGCACGCCGCCCACGGTAGTGGCATACAACTTGCCCGCATCCATCGCCATGCTGCGCGCTGCGTTGACGCGCTGCTTCGACACCGCTCGCGCCACCAGCGCGTTCAGCACCACCGTGCCCACACCCACAAGCGCAAGTGGCACGCTATAGCGCAACATCACCGCCAGATACAGAACGAGCATCGCCGCATTCACTGCCACGGGCGCCAGCTGCCCGACCAGCGTGTAGGCGATAAGCTCGTTTGTCTGCTGACGTTGCTGCAGGTCGCCCACCATGCGCTGGGCATAGAACCCCACAGGCAGGTGCAGCAAATGCTCCATGAACCTCGATGAGCTCACCACCGCCACCTTGCCCCGCACGCGCGCCAAATGCACGGCGTTCAGCACGGAAGCAATGCCAAAAACCATGGCAAGCGCCAGCATCAGCACGGTAAGGGGGAAGAGCCAACCTGGACTGTCGCCCGTAAGCACGCGGTCGAGGAACACGCGGGCAAGCGACGTGGAAAGGATTCCCACAATCGCAGCTATGGCCGCCGTGGCCATCGCGAAGGCAATGGCGGGCGCAAGGCCCCTCATCCGTTCGAACACAAACGCCGTCGTACTAGGCGGTTCGCCATCTTCCTGGAACTCGTCGGTTCGATCGAACTCGAGCACGACGCCGGTGAAACTTTCCTCGAACTGATCACGCGGCACTTTCACCTGCCCGCGCGCGGGGTCGTTCAAGTACGCATAACGGCCATTGCGCGAGAAGCCCGTCAGGACGACGAAATGGTCGAAATTCCAGAACACAATACAAGGAAGCGAAGCTTTCTTCGAAACCGCCTCGGCTGAATACGCCATGCCCTTCGCGGAAAGGCCGTACGCACGAGCCGCCTTCAGGATGTTCACGGCCTTGGACCCATCGCGCGACACGCCACAATCGACCCGCACCCGCTCAAGCGGCACCCAACGCCCGTGATACGCCAGAATCATGGTCAAGCAGGCTGCGCCGCATTCCAGCGCTTCCATCTGCATGACCTGGGGGACGTCTTTCACGCGCTTGCTCACGACAACCCCTAGCCAAGGATCAACGTGATGGGAGCTACGCGCTCGGTGGTAATGTCGACCTTAAGGGGTACGCCTTGCGCAAAGCTCGAGGTGTCTCCTTCGAAGGTGACAAGATACGCCCAATCGCCGCTGACGAGCGCGCTCACCAGGTAATCGCTGCCAAGCTGCTCGCGCGCCTCGTCGCGCGAGAGCGGCACGGGCGCAACCTCGGCCACGCTCATCTGCACGCCGTTCACGTTTGCCGCATCATCGATATCTACCTTCGTCGCATCTTCAGCCGAAAGCAAGCAGATAGCGCGACCATCGACGCAGGCGCCCATCGCGGTCACGCTGGTCGACACGGCGCCGAAAACGCCCCACGTTAGAAGGCCCGCTAGCAAAAGAGCAAGCGCGGCGACCACCGCCCACTTGCTCGGATTCGTCACGCGCACGTATGCATCTAGGTCATCGGGACTACGCAGCTTCTCGACGGCACGCTCGTTGAATATGCTGCTTGATACTTCGGCCATGCCCACCCCTCCCGATGTCCGTGTATACAGGTATTTTAGCAGCGCGGCATCCCTACTGCATCCAGCCGTAAGCCGTCTGTTCCATTACGCGCCAAACAAGCTGCGACCGCGCCGCATACGCAACCAAACGCGAGCATGACCACTTCTCTTAACGGGATGGGAAAGCCCTACGCTCAAGGTAACTTGCTGGAAGAACCGCCGAAGGCCAAAGCGGAAACCCGAAAAAGCAAGTTATAGGATTCACTCCCCGCAAGGAATCGAAACCGCCCGACGTGAGACTATCGCGCCGGGCGGTTTTCGGGATCAATGCGGCCAGAGGCCACTGGTTTTCGTTCCGTACAAGGTACGACTACCCCTCGACCTCCGAATAGCTGCCGAGGTATTCGAGATGCTCGATGCCGCGCAGGCGCGTGAGCTCGTCCTTCGAGAAGCCCCCGTCACGCGAAATCTCGATCACGTATTGGTAGGAACCCAAAGCCAAACCGTTCGGACGGTCATGCACGCATACCAGTTCCGTACCATCGACGCAGGCTTTCGAGAGCAAATCAGGCAGCTCATCAGCAGAGATGTTAGCTAGAAACACTGCCCTGCCATACCCTTCGAGAGAGTTCGCCTGCTTCGACACCACGTAGAAACGCGTCTTGTTCGCCTCCGTCTGCGAGACGTTCTCCTTCAGCACCTCAAGCCCATAGAGGTCGGCTGCCCCCGGCGCTGCGATGGCAACGGTAGCAAGATCTCCGCCCTGGGCAACCGCTTGGGCAGCGGCAGCCGTACTAGCCGCCTCTACGCGCTCGGCATTCGGCAGATTCTCGTCAAGCCAGGCGGCGCTTTGCGCAAGACCCTGCTTGTGAGAAACGACTCGCGTCACCGCGGAGAGGTCGGTGCCAGGCAATCCCATGAGGGTCTGGCGAATAGGGAGCACCACCTCGCCCACGACCGAGACCCCGTCGGTCGCGATAAGGGCGTCGATGTATTCCGTCACCGGGCCACCCAACGTATTTTCCTGGGGAATCACGGCATAGGCGGCTGTGCCGTCGGCGACCAGCGCAAGAGCGTCGGCGACGCTCGCCTGGGGCAACAATTCGTCGTTGTTCCCGAAGAAGACCTTCGTGGCTTCCTCGGTGTAGGTTCCTTGCGGCCCGAGATATGCCACCGTCGTCACATCGGCAACCTCAGATCTAGCCTCGGGCAGGTCGCCCGTGCCTGCTGAAGGCTGATCGCCTGTGCCACAGCCAACAAACGACAACGACAGCGCAACGGTGATTACGAAAACAAACGCAGTATTCCTTAGCCTTCTCACGTGACCCCCTACCAACGTCAGATCGCTCTATCGGACATTATACCTTCGGACGCAGGCCGGGATTGAGCGCACGTAAGCGCCTGCTAGCCATTGCCAAGCTTTTCGATAAGCTCGTCACGCGAATGCACGCCCAGCTTGCGATAGGCGCTTTTTATATGGCCTTGTGCCGTGCTCGCGGATATGAAGAGCGTGGCCGCCACCTTCTTGATGCTGTGTCCACGCGAAAACAGCTCGGCCACCTCCATTTCACGTGCCGTAAGGTGATACGCCTGGGCGATGGGCGACGTGCCCGCTTGCTCGGCCAGAGCCGACGCCGCTTCTGCCTGCACGGGCGACTCCGAGGAACGGAAGAGCGATGGAGCGGACTCTTTCTTCGCGTTTCGCAGCACTACAACGCCCAGGAAAGCAATGATGAGCGCGAGCAGGACAAACACGATTGCGAGAACGAGCATTTCCGAAGCAGCCAGCCGCTCCGTGCCACTTCACGCCGTGGAACAAAGACGCCGAAGACCCCGGCCACTTCTGCCGCGTGCTCGACAAGGACGACAAGCCCATCCCCGGCCTCTATTCAGTAGGCTCGGGCGCAGGCAACATCTGCGGCGGCCTGGAATGGAACCTCTACCAGGGCGGCCTGTGCTGCGGTTCCTACATGACCATGGGCCGCTACGCCGTCATCCACGCCCTTACCGGCGGACTTACGCCATCCCACCCCGCTAGCTACGCTGACAGCGCGAAGTACTGGAAGTCGTAGCAGCTCCGCTAAGCCCCTCCCGCGACGTGGCGACTGTTGTAAAGCGGTCGCCACGTCTGCGTTTGGACCACACCTACGACAGCGGCGTGCGGCCTCGACCACACAAGGGGGCTTATTCATCCCGGGAAAGCGCGATGGATTCGATAACGTCGATCATTTCCTGGCGATCCGAAACGCCCAGCTTCTCGTAAAGATGCGAGATATGCGTCTTCACCGTGCTGCGCGAAATGAACAGGCGCTGAGAAATATGCGGCACGCTGCGGCCGCGCACGATAAGGCTGAGCACTTCGCTTTCGCGCGGCGAAAGACCGAAACGCACGATGGCCTCTTCGCACTGCCGGGCGAAATACAGCACCTCGGCGCGCGGGTAGTCTATTGCGGGATTCAGCTGCTCGCGTTCGAACAAGTCGGTCTGATCGAGCATGATGACGGCAAGCACCACCAACATGCTCGCGCCGCTGATGAGGTTCACCATCAGGCTATCGCCCATATGCAGCAGGCCTTCCAGCACCACCATGAGCAAGACGGTGAAAAACGGCGTGCTGCTTTCGATGGCTCGGCACCAGCTGAACATGCGACGAGCATTCGCACCCGTCTTTCGACAGGCGTTCGCGAACAGCGCGAAGCAGAACAAGTCGAAGCAGGTATAGCCGATGGAAATAAGGGCGGCACCCACATTCGTATCGAAATTCAGCGTGGCCACCAGCAGGATGCCCGCCGTGATAAGCGGAAGCACCACCTTGTAAATGTACGACTGCGAAAACGCGCCGCCCGTGACAAGGGCCAGAACCAGCAGAACGGTAACCACGCCTCCGCTACCCACGATGACCAGCTGCCCCAGCCCCAGCACGCCGGCGCTCGCCTGAGCCCACGGAATGCTCGTCCACGTAACGATGCCGAACAGGAAGAAGACGAGCATGATGCGCCAGGTAAGACCGATGAACGTTTCGCTGCCCATCGCTCGGTGCTCGGGCAGCTGCATGCGGCTGACGCGCAGCACCAACGCCATGGACAAAGGCAGGGCCGCTGCCACGAATGCCACGCGCAGAACCTGCGGGCAGGAAAGCATGACCAGGCAGACCGCAAGCGCCAGAATAAACGAAATGAGCGTGTACGCGGTGATGCGGAACGCATCGAGCCGCGCATACTGCGAGCCCCACGCCACGATGACCCAGCACGAACCCAGGCGCGTAATGGCATCCGCCGCCAGGCGCACCACGCCGGCATCGATACCTTCGAGCTGCACCAGCAATGCGGCGACAACCGTCGCCACGCCGGCGACGACAGTGCCGATAAGTCCAACGAAGTTGAATGACTGCAGCTTGTGAAGTCCCACGCCGATGGCCACGAAGCCAGCCGTGGCGGCTGCGCTCGTGGCGAGAATCGAAAAGTACGGCACGGGGTTGTACGCTTCCGCCGCCACTGCGGGCTCACAGTAGATCGTGCAAAGGTCCCATGCGTAGAAGAGAGCCAGGCCGCATACGAACAGAATCGCGTGAGGACCATCAAAAAGCCTGGTCACATTGGTTAGTACTTTTTGTCCGATACCTATTCGGATCGATTTGTCCATTCTTGCGGATACCCCTTGACCTTGCACCTTCGTAGCATCGTCCTCACCCGCTTCCCTCAGCGGATGGAGGCATTCAGTGCGCCGCACTGCGGCAATGCAGCAGCCATTATAGCCAATGCACGCACCGGCCCCGTTTCATGCAGGGAAGCGCAACAAGGAAGCATAAACAAGGGAGGATTCATGACCACGAACCATGCCGTATCGCGCCGCGAATTCGTAGGTGCCGCCGCAACCGCCGCTGCCGCGCTGGCGCTGACCGCCACCGGCTGCGCACCCGCCAAGAGCGAAAAGGAAGCCGCAAAGAACGCATCCGCCGCAGGTGGTGCCTCGAGCGAAACCCTGCTGCCCAACCTGGAGAATCTCGAGTTCCACAAGCCCAACCCGGCACCCGTTTCCTTCGTGGATGAGGCCATTTCCGATGCCGACATCGTGGAAACCGTCGACTGCGATGTCGTAGTGTGCGGCGCCGGCATGGCTGGCGCCACCGCTGCCGCCTCATGCTCGCAAAACGGCCTTTCCACGGTACTGCTGGAAAAGGGCAGCACGTTCGCCGCGCGCGGCAGCGAAATCGGCGCCATCGGCGACCGCGCCCACGAAGCCGCTGGCGTGGAAATCGACAAGCAGAAGTTCCTGAGCGATGCCATGGCCAGCGCCGACTACCGCGCCGACCGCAACGTGTGGCTGCAGTTCATCAACCGTTCCGGCGAGGCCATGAACTGGGCCATGGACACGTCCGAAGCCACCGAGGGCAGCAAGTGCGGCGCATTCTCCGTGGTGGGCGCAAACACCGAAAGCGACGGCGTGACCACATGGGCTAGCGGCGTGCGCGTGGCTGGCGGTACCTCCGCGCTCGTTGAAATGATGATCGAAAACGCCAAGAGCCATGGTGCCGATGTGCGCTACAGCACGCCCGCCTGCCAGCTCGTGCGTGAGGGCGATGGTGCCGTGACCGGCGTAATCGCAAAGGGCGAGTCGGGCTACATCAAGTTCAACGCCGCGAAGGGCGTAGTGCTGGCAACCGGCAGCTACGACCAGAACTGGGACATCCTCTCCCAGGTGGCTCGTCCGCGCGATCTTGCCGTGAACGCCTGGATCAACCCCACGCTCACCGAAGCCGGCGACGGCCACCTCATGGGCCAAGCCGTGGGCGCCGCCGTGGACGACTACCCGCACGTGCTCATGAACGACCCCGCGGGTTCCACCACGGGCAAGCGCGCCAACGGCGCCATCTTCGCCTTCCCCCGCGTGAACGCCGAGGGCAAGCGCTTCGTGAACGAGAGCCTCTCGTTCGAGTTCCTCACGAACGCCATCATGTACCAGCCCGGCGCCCGCGACTACCTGCTTATGTCGGGCGACCTGGAAGCTGCGTTCGACGCCATGAAGGGCGTTATCCCCTGGAAGGGCAGCGACCTGGTGGAGCAGTGCAAGGACGTGCTCATCGAAGCCGATAGCATCGAAGAGCTGGCCGGCAAGATTGGCGTAGACAAGGACGCCCTGCAGGCCACCGTCGATCGCTACAACGAGTTCTGCGCCAAGGGCGTGGACGAGGACTTCGGCAAGAACCCCACCACCCTGCTGCCCATGGACAAGGCGCCATTCTACGCGCTAGAGGAAAGCGGTTCCTGCCTGGTTACCGTAAGCGGCCTGAAGATCAACGCGAAGTCGCAGGTACTCGATACGAAGGGCCAGGCCATCGAGGGTCTCTACGCCCTGGGCAACACGAGCGGCTCGATGTTCTTCGGCACTTACCCGCATCACATCAGCGCCATCAGCCATGGCCGCTGCGTGTGCTTCGGCTACCTGGTTGGCCGCACGCTCGCCGGCCTGGAATAGCAACTAGCTAACACACGTTCGGAAAGCCCGCTTCGCCGGGCTTTCTTTTTTGCGCATACAGAGCAGCGCGAAAGTGAGCTTATCTAGAACTAAATGCCCCGAGAGCCCGACATAGGAAGCATCCCTTCTTCAAGGCAAAGAGAGAGCATTAGGTTACCTATCCTCCTGATAGGTAACCTTGACTTGCAAGTCAAGCGGAAACAGAGGAGGGGCTTCAAACCATGAAAAAAGTTCTAGCCACCATCGTCGCAGCTGCGTTATCGTTCACGCTTTGCGCGTGCAGCTCTGGCACGACATCAAACGAAAAGAGCTCTGCCACTGAGAGCGATAGTCAAAACTCGACACAGGAGAGTCACGAAAAACAAGAGGGCGGCGCCAACGACCAGACCATAGAAAAGGAAACAGTAGACGAATCGGGGCTTGAAGCACTTCTCGCCCAGCAGGAATGCTACGTAGCCTCAACCGATTACATTATCCAGGATGCCAACTACAAATCCCTTCATCCTGACCTAATGCAAGCTATCTACGTAAACAACAGCGAGCATAGTATTTCGAGCGTCACAATTGCATTTGCCGCCTGGGATGCCAACAACCTGCCCCTCACCGGCTTTGCGGGTTATTTGGCTACCGGTGGCTACATTTCGCTATGCAGCTTCGATAACGCGAATCTAACCCCTGGTTCCCAGGGAGGAAACGATGAGGGTTGCATAGTTAGCTTGGATGCAGCTGAACGAGGAAAGATATCTTCCTTCAAAGCATGTGTAGTCAGCTATACGGCATACGATGGCACGAAATGGGATAACCCATATTACAGCACCTGGAAATCTATGTACGAGGGCAAAGAGCTCGGCAGCATCGCATCAGTCGAAATATAGCCGATGCGGGTATTGAACTCAGGGATGCCAATTGCATTACGAGTAGTTCTCCGAGGCAAAGCGCTCATGAAGACTGCAGTCAGAATTATTTAAGCATTCGAGGATTGACAGACATGGCAGAATACATCAGCACGAAAGAGGCCGCTAAGCGATGGGGCGTTTCCCCCAGCACCGTTCAAAAATGATGTAGAAAAGGTAAGTTAACAAGCGGCACAGCTCCATGCGAGCAAGACAAGCCTGGGGCACCTTGGCGAATCCGGACGGATGCCATTCCCCCAAACGCTAAGTAGCAGCCAGCGTCACAACAAGATATTGTCATCTGCAATAGCTATCAACCAACAGCGCCCTCCAGCTATCCACGCTGAGAGGGCGCAACTAAATCTGGCTCATCCCTTGCACACCCTAGCACAAACAGCCCCATGCACATGATCCCCATCAAACGATTTCAGCGAGAATCGTTTTAATTGCCGCGATATCGACATCAGCAAGTCGGCCAATTCGCCCCGCAGTTCCCAAGTATCCTGCAGGAATTTCCGCAATCCGGTCGAGGCGTGCGATGGAAGGCTTATCGAGCCCCGCCTCCTCCCATTCCCTTATGAGATAGTCATGCGCAAGACCTAATTTGTTACCCAAGCTCGTTACCATGGCCACAAGTGAGCCATCGGCTCGAGCTGCGAGCACAATAACAGGGCGAAATTTGTAACCATGACCTTCCGAAAAATCAAATCGAGCGTGCCAAACCTCCCATGGCTGCGGGACTAGATCACTCATCATCGTCCCATTCCGCCGGAAGCACGGCAACGCCATCGGCATTCAGGTTCGGCTTGTAGGCTATTGCGGCAATGGCATCGTACGATGGTGCTTCCGGCCGCAAGTCAAAGGGAAGACCGCCAACTTCAATTGACTTTACAAGAAAAGTATTGATTGCATCGTTTAGACTCAGGCCCCAACGGGCGTACACTTCCGTCGCGGCCTTCTTCACCTCGTCGGACGTACGCGTTTTGATTTCTGCCCGTCTTGGCATTGCTGCAGTAGCCATGGGATACCTCCTCCTCGACGTACCCATATTGTACCCCCATTGGGTACATGATTCAAACCTCATTGCCAAGTCCGTTGACCGTTAGGTTATAGGCAAAAATGCGTGTCCGATTCTGAACTGGCATCGCAGGTCAATAGCGAAAGACGCGCTCCATAAAATCCCGTAGCTCAATGACGGGATAAAGAAAATGGAGCATCCCACGCTCGGGCGGCAGCCCCAACGTTTCACGGGAAACAATGGCCCAGCAACCAGGCGAAGTGCACGGGGTGACAGAAGAACCGTTCCCCTGTCACCCTTCGTTGACAACGGCGCTACGCACCCCGACAATGAAAGGAGCTCATAGGGAGAGTCGTCTTACGGGGGAGCGAGACGATATGGACGAGAGGGA